>NZ_CAXRBQ010000076.1:0-60845 GCF_964228735.1 Pontibacterium sp.
ATGTAGCCACCTACCATATCTGGGCGGGGGAACTGGAACCGGCTTTTACGCGGGTGCTGGCGGAAAATGTCGCCCGCCGTCTTGATCATGACAGTGTGTGGCCGTCCCCTTGGGACAACCGCTTCCGACCGGAGTATCAGGTGCGTATCTTTGTAGATCGCTTTTCAGGGGAGGTGAATGGTGAGGTAGCACTTAACCTGACCTGGACCTTGTTGGCTGATTACGGACAGGAACTGATCCGCACCGAGCGTTACCGTGGCACTGTAATTGCCGAAGGTGGTTACGACGGGTATGTGAATGCGTTGAACCAGCTTTTGGCCGAGTTTTCAGAACACCTTGCCGACGAACTGCCGGGGCAGATTCCAGAGAAATAATCTCGATTCGGGTTTCATGTTATGCGTGGGAACCGGCAGCGATGGTGGGAAGCAGGCTTGTCGCCTGCTGGCGCCTTAAAAGACGCCCTACAGCTTACTCGCAACGCAGTCGTATCAGTAGGTTGGCCATTGCGCAGCAATGCCCAACACACAAGTGATCACCCCAGCTCATTCGCCTTCCGATACCGCCCTTCGTAGTCAAACAACTTCTCTTTCACCCGCCAGTGGTGGCCGCTTTTGCGGGCGATCACAAAATCCGGCGCACGGAACTGTTCACTGATCGCCAGCACCTGCTCCAGCGTTTTGAATTGCTGTGGTTGGCTGCCGTCGCCCACACGACGGCCATACTGCTGGTTGAATTTCTTGCGTTGTCCCGGATTCTTCAGATCAAAGCTCTCGCTGACTTCAGCGCCTTCCTCGTCGTGGTAGGTGATCCGCAAGCGACCGCTGTTATCGCTCAACTCGATCCCCGCACAGCGGATTACCAGTGCATCCTTCAGCTTTAAGGCGTTCTTGAGCATATCGTCCGGGTCGATGATCGCCTTGTCGCAACTGTGGCAGCGGCGGGCGGCGATATCGTTTTCGGCATTGCAGTGTGGGCACTCCTTAAAGCGGAAGCGGTAGTCACACTGTACCTTGCGCCCCTGCTCATCCTCTTCGACGCCTTGGCAGCGACGGCCATAATGCTCGAGGATGTTGCCTTCGTCGTCGGTCTTGCCCCAGAAAATGTTGGCAAATTCACACACTGGGCAAAACACCTGCACCGGCGTGCTATCACTGTTGGGTTTGGGCGAGCCCACCTCCGGATGGAAGAGATCAAAGCCGTTGCCCGCATAATCGATTACTTTGCACTCGGTTTTACCTTCAGCGAGGCGCAGGCCACGACCTACAATCTGTTGGTAGAGGCTGACCGACTGGGTCGGACGCAGGATGGCGATCAGGTCTACATGCGGGGCATCAAATCCGGTGGTCAAAACCGAGACGTTAACCAGAAACTTCAGTTCGCGGTTCTTAAAGCGGCGGATAAGGTCATCACGTTCGGCTGTAGCCGTTGCGCCGGTGATCAGCGCGGTTTCTGCCCCAGGCAGATAACCGGCGATCTCTTTGGCGTGATCAACGGTGGCGGCAAAGATCATCACACCCTGGCGGTCTTCGGCCACGGTTTCCACCTGTTCGCAGATGGCGCGGGTCACCCGTGGATGGCGTACCAGCAGCTCGTTCACTTCGCGTTCGTTGTATTCACCCCAACGGCTGGTGTTGAGTGCTGAGAAGTCGTACTGGGCGATGGGGGCGTCGGTCAGTTCCGGTGGTGTCAGGAAGCCCTTGGTGATCATGTAACGCAGGGGCAATTCGTAGATGCAGTGCGCAAACGGTGGGTTGTCACCGCCACGCGCGAAACCGTGGTAGTGGTAACGGTAGATCCAGCCCATGCCCAAACGGTAGGGGGTGGCAGTCAGGCCAAGGACTTTCAGTCCTGTGTTGTGTTTCTTCAGCTGTTGGATGATCCGTCCGTATTGGCTTTCATCATCCCCGGAGATTCGGTGGCACTCGTCCACAATCAGTAGGGAGTACTGTTCGGCAAAGTCATCTAAGTTACGGGCCACCGATTGTACGCTGGCAAAGGTTACCTGATGCTCGGTGCTTTTTTGCTTCAGGCCAGCGGAGTAGATGCTGGCTTTGAGGTTGTAGGCTTCGTACTTGGCGTGGTTCTGCTCAACCAGTTCTTTTACGTGGGTCAGTACCAGAATCTTACGGCGGGCAATCCTGCCCAGTTCGGCGATCACCAGACTTTTACCGGCACCGGTGGGCAACACAATAACGGCAGCTTCATCACTTTTTCGGAAATGGCGTACCGTGGCGTCGACGGCATCCCGCTGATAGTCACGTAGTTGGAACGCCATAGTTACCCGTCAGTTGCTGCTTGAGGCTCCGCCTGCAGCTCTGCCAGCCGGGTCTTGGTCTCAATCCACTGGGACATGAACTGAGTGCTGCGGTGATGGTGATGGCGCAGCATGGAACCGGTGAAGTTGAACATCCGGTGGCTGTTGAGGGTTTCACGTAGCAGCTGGATATGTTGGATCAGTTGATCAGCCAGCGGTTTACGGTCATACACTTCACGGATGATACGGTCACCCATCTTCTGGCAGCTTTGCCACTGTGCCTCGTCCTGATACAGGCCAACCGCGGCTTGCGCAAAGTCGTGGGCATTGTCTTCAATCTGGCCACCCCAGGGTAGTCCGCCGCTCATCGCCTCGGCACCAATGGGGGTAGTGACATTCGGAGTGCCATTGATCATTGCCTCGACCAGTTTGCCCTTGATGCCCGCGCCAAAGCGCAGCGGGGCCAGCAGTACACGTGCGTTGCGTACCACTTCGTCAGCATCCTCCGCCCAGCCTTTTACCAGAAACCCTTCAGCGGGATTATCCAGTGCGGTGGCATTAGGGGGCGGATAGGCGCCGTACACGTGCAGCTCGGCGTCGGGGAGCTGCTTACGGATCTTCGGCCAGATCTGTTGTTTGAGCCAAAGCACTGCATCCCAGTTCGGGGCATGGCGGAAATTGCCAATACTGACAAAGTGCTGGCGCTCTGTGTATGCAGGGCGCGGCTGGTCCAGTTTTTCTGGATCCAGCATAAAGGGCAGGTGGTGCAGCAGATCTTCACTGACGCCAAACTGACTGGTCAGCAGTTGGATCTCGTAGTCGGAGATCATCAGCGTCAGGTCAGAACGATAGATCGATGCGACCTCGCGCTGAGCCATCTCGCTGAACAGGTCTTCCGGTACCATCGGACGCTGCTGCTTCAATGCTGTATGACGGGCGTTACGCAGAAAGTGCAGGTCTTCTGTATCCAGAATACGCAAGGCGTTCGGGCACGCTTTCTCCACCCGCCAGCCGAACTGCTCCTCCATCATAAAGCGGTCGAACAACACAATATCTGGTTGCAGATTGGCGATGTAGCGATCGAAAGTTTCGCTGTTCAGCTCGATGCTGACGGCATCGATATTAAGCGCAGACAGGTCTTCCATGTGGGCACTGAGCTGAGCCGGGCTAGCGAAGGTTACCTGCCAGTCCTGGGCCTGGAAACAGTGAATCAATTCCATCATATGGGATCCCGCCGCAGAGGAACGCGGTTCGGGCCATACGTAGCCGATGATCAGCACTTGAGTCATGGAGAGAGGCTCGTCCTTTAGGGTACTACGCTAAGGCGGTACGAGATATTGGGAGTTTGGGCTCAGTTTACCGAGGACGTGAGAAAATAAAAAGGCGACCTGTGAGGTCGCCCGAAGTGTTCCAAGTACGTGAGCCGATTCAGCGTGTGTTCGATCAGTCGTCCAGCATGCTGTACAGCACGTTGCGGTTCTGGTCGAACTTGTTCTGCTGCTCTTCGTCCGCTTCCTGGTAACGTGCATCCTGTTCAACCAGACTGTCGAGGATCTGCTCCTGAAGTGAGCCCAGCTGGTCGACGAAGCTCAGAGCGCTGTCGCTACGCTGGTGGTTGAGCATATTGGCCATCTGCCCCAGGCGTTGGCCACCGGCGTAGTTGTTGCCGTGGTTCTGTACTTCCTGGTAGGCCGCAACGGCAGTGTACTGTTCACTGCGGCTCATGTTCAGGGACATGGAGCTGAGCTGGGAGGTGTCCATCTCGAATTCGGAGGCCTGTTCAAAGGCTGCCTGTACGTCACCGTTAAAGAAATCGTCCGCGATCAGGCTCACGTCCTGAATCAGGTTCTGGATCGCTTCCAGCTCGTCATCGTTCAGGTCGCCTTCGATGGAAAACTGGAACTCGTTCCGTTCGGCGCGGCTCACGTTATAGACCGCAGCAGAACCGCCCTGGCCATCGGTGGTCGCACCCAGGCTGGCTTGCATGGCACTGGCGTGGTCAAAGGTGATGGTGACGCGGTCACCCTCTTTGGTGGTCAGATCCAGTGAGAAACTCTCGGCTTTGCTGTAGCGTTCAGCAGCCGACAGTGACATACCGCCCGGAGGAGGTGGCGGTAGGTGCACAGGGTTAGCTGCTTTCTGCTCATTCCGTGAGTCGGCCGCGTTGGCGTTACCCGCTGCATTACCTTGTGGCGCACCGAGTGCGGTGTTGCCAAAAAGGTTCCCATTCAGAATTGATTCAAGCATTGTGATTACCCCAGTTTGTACTGGGTAAAGCTATCGGCGAAACGGGGCAAAGGTTGAGCAATTTTTAGCGTGAAATCTGCAAAACGTCTTCGAGCAACGCTAAGTTGTTGTTTATCCAGCTTGGGTCAATTGGCCCCCAGCAGTCCACCTGGTAAAAACCGGCATTGTTGCGACCACCTTCCTGCTGTATGAAGCTGCATTGGATGCCGATATCGGACAGGTCTTTCAGGGTATCCTGGATGGTGCGGCGGGGCATGCCGGTGAGTTTTTGCAGGGCGGTGACGTTGAGTTGTTCCTGGCTGATCAGGTGGCTCAGGTAGAGTTTACGGAAAAAGGCGCGTTGCTGTTTGCTGACGTCCATGGTGTATCTGTCCCGGTGTTTTGGTTGCTCTGAGCTTAACACCTTGGCCCCACGGTTGTGAGGGGCAGAAACTAAAAGGGGAACACCTTTGGTGCTCCCCTGCAGTATTACCACATCAGATCATCAGGGATCTTGTAGTCTGCGTATGGATCGTCCTTATCCGGCTCCTCTTCTGGCTGGATGCGGATCACCAGATCCGGCATACGCTGTTCGATCTTTTCTGCCATCACATCCGGAATCAGGCGGTGGCTCTCACCCAGAATGGCGATCGCCAACTGACCACGAATCAGCTGTGCCTGCTGCTCGGATGTCACGTAGATCTTCTTGATCTTCTTGTTTTCAACAAAGTTGTACGGAATTTCAGCATCAGCAGGAATCACCAGTGCGTGTTGCTGAATGATGTCGCGTACTTCCGCTTCGGTCGCTTTTACCGCACGTTCGGCATCGCGGGCTTTGTTCAGCTCGCGGTCACGCTGTTGCTTCTCTTTACGAGCCTGCTCCAGCTTCTCCTGAGTGTTATCGGTTTCGACCTCAAGACCGGATTTACGCGCCGCTTTGGCCTTTTTGGCTTTCTTGCGTTTGTCCGTTTTCGCCTGTTTTGCTTTTTTCTGATCGATCAGCCCGGCATTAAGCAGCTGATCCTGAAGTGATCCCGCCATCGGTGGTTGTCTCTTCGGTTGTTCCAGTTGGGCGCAACTATAGCACAAAGCCCATTGATTCCATTGCTTTGGATCGGCACTTCGTTCTGTGCTCAGAGAAAATTCATCTGTTGCATGGTTTCGGCTGTCATCATCGCCAGTAGGCCGCTCAGGAAAATTGCATCCAGCACACCTCCGCCGCCGATTATGATGGTGTTAGCCCGTCGTTCAGCCAGTTTCTTTATCTGTGGCAGGTGCAACAGATCTCCGCCGATCAGCGTGCCTAAAACAGCGGCGGAGTAGGCCAGTACCAGGTAGTTTTCCGGATCGAGCAGAAGGGCGCCAACGGCTGCGAATACAACGGCACCAAACAGGTAGACGATCATGCCGCGTTTACTGTCAAAGCGACTCATCGGATAAACCACCGCAGTGACCAGTAGCGTGAGGATGATCATATCCATTGCAGCGGGTGGCTGCAGGTTGAAAAAATGCAGCATGAATAGCAGCGGTACCACTGCACCGCCCAGGTTAATGCCCAGTTTTATTGGCGGTTGGTCGTCGCGATTGGGGGATTCAAAAGAGAAGAGTTGCAGACCGAGCAGACTGCCAAAGGTTGCGAGCGCCATGCCAACCGCCAGCTCTTTCTGATCGATCTGCAGTTTCGCCTGCACACTGTCGATGCTGCCCAGTTTGAGGAAGATCGCGAAGATCACCAGGGTGATTATTGCGTTTAAATATCGCGACATAGGGACTCTGCTTTATTCCAAACACTTGAAAAGTATAGCTTGCTACCGAGGGGGCCTTTGGTGTTGTGCGTGGTGGCAAGACGTTCTCTCAATAGGAGTGCATGGCCAGGAGTGGTAAAGTAGACACAATTCTGCCTTTCAGTTGTTTAGAGGAACAAAAGGGAATGACGTTCAGAGCACTTGCCCGGTCCAGCCTGTTTGCCTTGATGTGTGGCGTGGTGTCGGTCAAAGCGGCCGACACGGTAACGGACAACTGTCTGGGGGCATACAACAAGCAGGAATATGCAACCGCAGCAACGGTGTGCCGCAATGAAGCGGAGCAGGGCAGTGCCGAGTCTGCCTTCACCCTCGCTGTGTTGTACGCCAAAGGTTTGGGTGTGGAAATGGATCACGCCCAGGCGATTGTCTGGTTGAAGGCCGCTGCGCAAGCAGGCCACGACGAAGCCACCTACAACCTGGGGATGGCCTATACCCGCGGTGATGGTGTGAAGGCGGATATTCCGCAGGCCGTGACTTGGTTTAAGCAATCGGCTGAAGCGGGCAATCCTAAGGCGCAGCGTGACCTCGCTACTTTGTATGCTAACGGATACGGTATTGAAAAAGACCCAACACAGGCGTTTTTACTGTACAGGGCCTCTGCCGAGCAGGGCATCACGGTCAGTCAGCTCAAAACCGGGTTGATGTTGTTGCGTGGTGAAGGTGTCGCGCGTAATCCGGAAGAAGCCAAGATGTGGCTGTCGAAAGCCGCACAATCCAATGACCCAACGGCGCAATACACTATGGGGTTGTTGCTCTCCGACTCAGATCCGCAGGCCAGTTCCGACTGGTACCGCAAAGCGTCTGCGCAGGGCAACGGATACGCAATGCACAATCTGGCGTTGTTTTACCTCTATGGTCGAGGCGTAAAACAGGATTATGCCAAAGCGCTCAATTGGGCCGAGAAAAGTATTGCAGCGGGGGTTTCTGAGAGTAAGGGCCTGCAGCAGCAGATCCTGCAGTTGATGGGTGAAAACCGTCCAGAGCCGCATCAATACGTGGTGGTACGGGATGCGCAGTGGCTTGAATCCAAACCGGATGAAGACTACCTGATTCAGATCTCGCGTCAGGACAGCGAAAAGGCGGCGTATGCCTACCTGAAAAAACATAAGGTGTCTGGTCCGATTGGTATCTATCGTGAAGCGTTGGCCGATAAAACGACCTACATCGTGACCTACGGTGACTACCGTGGTTTGACGTCTGCCAAGGACGCGATCAAATCCTTGCCGGAGAGTGTGCAGAAATATAAGCCCTGGGTGCGCAGCTACAAGAGTCTGAAGCAGGTACTGGCAGACTCGCCGCCAGCTAAGGATGTTAAACCGGTGGTTGTTGCGGAAACCGCGGCCAAACCCGTGGCTAAACGACGAACTGCGGCTAAACCCGTGGCAACTGTCACTGCAGTAACAGAAAGCGCAGCAGAAAGTGGTCGTCAACCGGCCCATTGGCTATTGGATAAACCTAAGAAGGCGATTGCCGTTCAGTTGATGGCGCTGCCAAGCAAGCGGGAAGGTCAAATCAAATCCTATCTGAAACGCCATGGGCTGACTGATTCCGCGGTCTATTACGAAACCCAGCGTGATGCCGGGCCGTATATGGTGGTGGTGCTGAACCAGGTGTTCGGTTCTCCGGTGCAGGCGCGCAAGTTTGTCGCTCAACTACCCGCAGCCGTGCAGCGCTCGAAGCCGTGGGTGCGTACTTTTGGTTCGCTGCAAAGTAAGTACCGTCCGTTAGGACAGTCTTCTGCGCAGTAGTGTGCTGTGTAGATTATTTTTTATTCTGTATTAATGAGGAAGTATGTCGTCAAATCCCCATCCGTTCGAGACTCTGACCCCCAGCTTTATTCTGGATGCCATTGAAAGTCAGGGCTACTGGAGCGATGGCCGCAGCTTTCCGCTGAACAGCTATGAGAACCGCGTCTACCAGGTGGGGATTGAGGATGCCGAGCCGCTGATCGCCAAGTTCTACCGTCCGGGGCGCTGGACCGATGAGCAGATTCTGGAAGAGCACCAGTTCAGTTTTGAACTGGCGGAGCAGGAGCTGCCGGTCGTCGCGCCGATTGTTAAGGATGGGCAGAGCCTGTTCCAAGCCGGTGGTTTCCGTTTTTCGCTCTTTCCCCGCAAGGGCGGACACGCACCGGAGCTGGATAATCCCGATAACCTGTTTATCCTCGGTCGCCTGCTGGGGCGTATGCATCTGGTAGGGGCAACACGTCCTTTTGAATACCGTCCTTCAATTGATGTGCAGAGTTACGGGTATGACAGTGCCGCGTTTGTCAGCGAGCATTTTATCCCTGCGGAGCTGAAAACCTCCTACGACACACTGACCCGTGACATCCTACAGCTGATCGAAGAAAAGATTGCGCAGGTGGGGGATGTACGCCAGATCCGTGTGCATGGAGATTGTCACGGCGGCAACATGTTGTGGCGTGACGATGCGCCGCATTTCGTGGATTTTGACGATGCCCGCATGGCGCCGGCCATTCAGGATATCTGGATGCTGCTGTCGGGAGGCCGTTCCGAGCAGTTGTCACAGCTGTCAGAAATCATTGACGGCTACAGCGAATTTAATGATTTCCAACTGAAAGAGTTGCAGCTGATCGAAGTGTTCCGCACCCTGCGGATTATGAACTACGCTGCATGGCTGGCCCGGCGCTGGGAAGATCCGGCGTTCCCGCACAGTTTTACCTGGTTTAACACGGTAAAATACTGGAGTGAGCACATTCTGGAGTTGCGCGAGCAGTTTGCCGCCCTGCAGGAGCCAGGATTAACGCTTGTTTAACCCTTTATAAAGCAGCTGTGACTCCGCTTTACGCTGGCTTTAGCCAAGCCTAAACGGTAGCATAAGCCACTGATTTTCGATTATTTAATCCCCCGTGATGTGAGCCGATGAGTTATCAGGTACTTGCCCGTAAATGGCGTCCTAAACGCTTTCAGGAGATGGTTGGACAGGAACACGTCCTGAAGGCGCTGGTGAATGCGCTGGACGATGATCGGTTACACCATGCCTATCTGTTTACCGGCACCCGCGGGGTAGGTAAAACCTCCATCGCACGTCTGTTCGCCAAGTCTCTGAACTGTGAGACCGGCGTATCCTCCAGTCCCTGTGGTGAATGTTCCGCCTGTCGCGAGATTGCCGAAGGCCGTTTCGTTGACCTGATTGAGGTGGATGCGGCGTCCCGTACCAAGGTGGAAGACACCCGCGAACTGCTGGAAAACGTGCAGTATGCGCCGACTCACGGCCGCTACAAAGTGTACCTTATTGACGAGGTGCACATGCTCTCCACGCACTCCTTCAACGCGTTGCTGAAGACGCTGGAGGAGCCGCCTCCACACGTGAAATTCCTGCTGGCGACCACCGATCCGCAGAAGCTGCCGGTGACGATCCTGTCCCGCTGTCTGCAGTTCAACCTGAAGAACATGATCCCGGAACGGATCGTGGACCACCTGAAGTTTGTCCTCGGTGAAGAGAGCGTCAGCTACGAAGAACCCGCCCTGTGGTTGCTGGCCCGTTCGGCTGACGGCTCCATGCGTGATGCGATGAGTCTGACCGACCAGGCGATCGCGTTTGGTGCCGGTGAAGTGAACGAAGCCGATGTACGTGCCATGCTTGGTACCATCGATACCCGTCTGGTTTACCGCATGGTGGAGTGCCTGGTCGACCAGGACGCGCAGGGTTTGCTGGATGCGGTTAACGATCTGGCCCAGTTCTCACCGGACTACAACACTGTGTTGGGCGATCTGATCAGCTTGTTGCACCGCATTGCCGTGGGGCAGGCACTACCAAGTGCGGTAGATAACAGCATGGGTGACAAGGAGCAGGTGCAGAACCTGGCTTCCCGCATGCGTGCGGAAGACCTGCAGCTGTTCTACCAGATTGCGCTGATGGGGCGTAAGGATCTGCCATTTGTGCCGGATTCGCGTGAAGGTCTGGAGATGATTCTGCTGCGTATGCTGGCATTCCGTCCGGCAGACGCTGCACCTACAGGGCGTCCGGCTAATGCGGGTGATGCTGTACAAGCAGCTCCGAGCCCGTCAACAGCACCTGTACCAGCAGCTCCGGTTAAGCCACAGCCAGAGCCTGCAGTCAGTGCTCCGGTAGAACCACAACCGGCACCCGTAGCCGCGCCGGTTCAGGAGGCCCCAAAACCTGAACCGCAGCCAGCGCCGCAACCCGCAGCCCAACCTGAGCCGCAAGCGCAGCAGCCGGCACCACCGGCTCCGCAATCTGCTGCTCCAGCGCCTCAACCGCAGCCCCGTCCGGAACAAGAACCTAAACCGATGCCGCCTGCCGCGCAGGAACAGGCACCACAGGCGATGTCTGCGGCACCGCAGCCGCCTGCGCACACCATGGATGACGTTCCACCATGGGAAGATGCAGACATCCCAGCGGATGACTACGACAACGGCTATCAGGACCTGCCGCCGGCGCAGGGGAGTCAGCCAGGAAAAAAGCCTGAAGCTGTTCCATCCGCGGCCCCGTATGCGGCCGCTGACCCGGTTGTTGCCGCTCCGCCACCAGTAAGTGAAACTCCGCTACAGGAAGGCGCGCAACAGCTGCCAACCGAAGCTGCGATCTTTGAGCCGCTGAAACACAACCTGCAACTGGCGCAGGACGGCGGTGATCTGCCGCTACAGGTAGACGGTTTGCAGGTGGATCACTGGGTGCGCCTGGCAAGTATTATCGGCCTGACCGGCATGACCGCCAGCCTGGCCAACAACCTGTCGCTGGAAGCGGTGAACGGCAATACGCTGACCTTCCACTACACCGTCGAACAGAAAACACTGCTCAACGATGTACAGCAGGAACGCATTGTTACTGCGCTCAATAATTATTTTGCAGCCTCCCTTGAGGTAGAATTTAGACAGGATTCGCAAAGCCGCGAAACGCCAAGCCTGTATATGCTGCGTAAGAAACGTGAGCGGCTGGCGCTGGCCGTGGAGTCGATTCAGACCGATGAAACAGTCAAACGCCTGCAAGAACACTTCGATGCTGAGATCGATCTCGCATCCGTAGAACCGATTGATTGAATTTTGAGGATATCCCCATGATGAAAGGTGGAATGGGCAACCTGATGAAGCAGGCCCAGAAGATGCAGGAAAACCTGCAGAAAGCACAGGAAGAGATCGCTAAGGCAGAAGTGACCGGCGAATCCGGTGCGGGTCTGGTTAAGATCACCATGAACGGTCGCCACGACGTACGTGTGGTTGAGCTGGATGACAGTCTGATGGAAGAAGACAAAGAGATCCTGGAAGACCTGATTGCTGCAGCGGTAAACGACGCTGTACGTAAGGTAGAAACCAACACTCAGGAGAAAATGGCAAAAGTAACTGGCGGTATGCAGATGCCTCCAGGCTTCAACATGCCGTTCTAACCGATGTCGTTCAGTCCTTTACTGCAACAGCTGATCACTGCACTGCGCTGTCTGCCGGGTGTAGGCCCTAAGTCTGCCCAGCGGATGGCGTTTCACCTGCTGGAACGTGACCAGCAGGGTGCGCTGTCATTGGCTGAGTCGCTGGAGCTGGCGATCGAAAAGATTGGCCGCTGCTCCAGCTGCCGTACCCTGTCGGAAGAGGAAACCTGTGAGATCTGTTCCTCCTCCAGCCGTGACAAGGGATTGCTTTGTGTACTCGAGTCACCGGTTGACCTGTTTGCGGTGGAGCAGACCGGTGGTTTCGGCGGTTACTACTTTGTGCTCGGCGGTCACCTGTCACCGATCGACGGCATTGGCCCTGAAGACCTGGGTATCGACCAGCTGCTGGAGCGGGTGCGTTCCGGAGAGGTACGCGAACTAATCCTGGCGACCAACCCAACGGTCGAAGGGGAAGCTACTGCACATTACATTGCCGAGCAGGTTCGTGACCTGGATATCAACGTGTCACGCATCGCCCACGGTGTCCCTGTCGGAGGCGAACTGGAATATGTGGACGGAGGCACCCTGGCGCACGCGCTGGCGGGCCGACGCTCACTGCTGTAGGGCGCAAGCCTAAGGAAGTCGTATGAGTCAGACCCCCGCTGCCTATGACTGGCAGGTGCTGGAAGCTTCAGCCGATCAGCCGATCGTCATCACCGATAATGCCAGCCTCGCCAAATGGTGCGAACATTGGCAGACGTTGCCGATGGTGGCGCTGGATACCGAGTTCCAGCGGGTTGAGACGTTCTACCCGATTCCTGGGCTGTTTCAGCTGGCGGATGATCAGCGCTGTTACCTGATTGATCCTCTGGCTGTCACTGATTTTGAGCCGCTGAAAGCCCTGTTCCGCAATCCGGACGTCCTGAAGGTGCTGCACGCCGCCACCGAGGATCTGGAACTGTTCCAGAACAGTTTGGGGGTGTTGCCCGAGCCGGTATTTGATACCCAGGTTGCCGCAGCGATCCTCAACTGGGGCTTCTCCATGGGCCTGCAGCGTATGCTGCAGAGCGTACTGGGCGTCGAAGTCGGCAAGCACGAAACCACGTCTGATTGGTTGCGCCGCCCGCTGACCGCCAGCCAGGAACACTATGCCGCCCTCGATGTAGCGTACCTGCCAGCGATCTGCCAGAAGCAGAAAGACGCACTTGAAGCCCGTGGCATGTTAGAATGGCTCCAGCAGGAAAGCGACGCCATGCTGAAGCAGGCGGTTGACGAAGATCCGGAAGGGGCCGAGTACTACAAACGTTTCACACAGATGTGGACGTTGCCGCCCCATAAGATCGCAGCACTTCGGGATCTGACCGCGTGGCGTGAGCAAACCTGCCGTTCCCGCGATGTACCCCGAAACCGTATTCTGCGTAACCAGGCCCTGCTGGAGATTGTTAACCAGTGGCCAAAGAACAACTTTGAACTCTCCCGTGTGGATGAGATCAAGCGTGCGATCATTCGCAATGACGGTGCGCAGATACTGTCTTTCCTGAAAAATGCACAGAAAAGTGCGGAAGAGAACCCGCCCGAGCCGATTCTCCGACCGCTGCCGTATTTCTGGAACAAACCGTTGAAGAAGCTCAAAGCGATTGTGCGTGAGTGTGCCGCCGACCTGGATGTGGCACCGGAGATCATGCTGCGCAAGAAAGAGCTGGATGCGCTGATCCGTTCCGGTCTGGATGATAACAACTACCAGATGCCTGAAGCGGTCAGCCCATGGCGTGCTAGAGCAGTGGGTGACAAACTGCTGGCTGCCCTGAAAGAGATTGGGAAACGAGACTGATGAAAATTTGTTCTGTATTCAAAAGCTCCCGTAAGGACGAAATGTACCTGTACGTGGACAAGCGCGATCAGTTGAACCGCGTACCTGAAGCCTTGCTGGAGCTGTTTGGCGCGGCCCTGCACGTGATGGATATGCCGCTGACCGAAAAGCGGGAGCTGGCCCGTGTGGATACCGCAAAGGTGTTGTCCGAGATCGACGAAAAAGGTTTCTTCCTGCAGATGCCGCCGCCAAAAGACGACTACATGCTGGACCTGCACCAAGACCGTCCGGAAACCGGAGTTCGCTAAGTGGCGCACGAGGTTTTCTGGCGCAGTAAATCGCTGGATGCGATGAGTCCGCAGGAATGGGAATCACTCTGCGACGGCTGCGCTTTGTGCTGTTTGCACAAGGTTGAGGATGAAGATACCCAGGAGGTGTTTTACACCACCGTGGTATGTCATCTGCTTGATTTTGATAACTGCCACTGTACCCGTTACGAAGATCGCTGCACGCTGGTACCGGATTGCGTCAAACTGCGTCCGGAAGATGTGGAAGCGTTCCACTGGTTACCACCAAGTTGTGCCTACCGCCTGATCCATGAAGGTAAGGAACTGCCGGATTGGCACCCGCTGGTTAGCGGTCGTCAGGAGACGGTGATCGAGTCCAATGCATCGGTACTGAGCTACTACGAAGTGAAAGACAACGAGATCCGCGAAGAGGATTTTGTTGATTACATTATCGACTGAGTAGCGACCGTAAGATCCAAACAAAAAAGCCCTGGCTGTGCGCCGGGGCTTTTTTGTTTTGAATGTCCCGTCCTGAAATAGTGTCAACCTATATCAGGACAAGACAGAAAAGTGTGATGTGTTGGGCAACGCTTTGCGTTGGCCAACCTACTGGGAAGGCACGGTTCTATTGTAGGTTGGCCTTCGCCCAGCGAAGCCCAACAATTCCCATAAATCTTACTATCACCCTATCCGCAGCAACTGCCCCATTGCCGCTACATCATCGTTGGTGCTTTCGCTCCAACCGCTGATACCCAGCTTCTCCAATACCTGTGAACCCTTGTCACACTCCTTCATCGACAGCAGAGCCATCGACAGGCTATCAGCCAGTGCGCGGTGGGATGGTTTTACCAGCATCTGTGCATACACCAGGTTCAGCTTGCTGCTGCCCAGCAGCGAGAGGTTGCCCCGTGAAAGCGGGTTCAGCTCGTCATAGAAGTTTTTACTGAAAAAGGCGTAGGCCTCCGGGGTGCTCTGCAGTGCTTTCAAAACATGCATCCAGCCGTTCTTGCTGGTGATGGAGCCAGGTTTGATCCCTTTCTTCGCCAGTAGGGTGAGGCCTAAACGGGTGGTAACGTTGTTGCCACAGGTGATCACCTCGGCACCCTGCAGGCCTTTCAGGGACGCAGAGCTGTTTTCTGCATGGGCCGCAAACGCAACTTCTTCCGACTGGTTCTCTGGGCGACACACCGGGATATAGGAGGCTTTGTTGCTCAGCAGCACCGCTTCCGTTGGCGGGGAAAAAACAATGTCCGCCTGATGCATGCGGCTGCGGAAATCGGCCATATCAAAGGCCGTATCCAGACCGATGGTTTGCTCCAGTGTACGGCTGAGGTACACCACGAATTCGTACCAACGCTCGGAGTTGTTGGCGGTGTCGGCAGGTGCTACCAGAAGCTTCAGCTTACTCACGGTCTGTCTTCCATGTCTGAGAAAGTCATAAAAAGTTGTCAGATCCTAACATTAAATTCCGGGCAGTTTGACCTGCAATTGGCGCAATTTTGGCCAGGATTTGTCTTATGGCAACGGAAAAACACCAAGCCTGAGATTAACGGCTAATACCTATAGTGGCACAATAGCGGGTCTGACTTTTCACCCTGGAATTTATCCCGATTCATGTCTGATCTGCCGATTAACGTCATCCTCCCAGAACTCAAAGAACGCCTGAATGCTCATGATGAGCTGGTTTTGGAGGCACCGCCGGGTGCCGGTAAAACCACCGGTGTGCCGCTAGCGCTGCTGGATGAGGCATGGCTGTCAGGTCAGAAGATCATCATGCTGGAACCGCGTCGTCTGGCAGCCCGTGCCGCGGCGGAGAGGATGGCGTCGGTGCTGGGTGAGAAAGCCGGTGAAACTGTGGGTTACCGGGTGCGCCTGGATACCAGGGTCAGCGGCAAGACCCGTATCGAGGTGGTGACCGAGGGGATTCTGACCCGCATGCTGCAATCCGATCCGAGCCTTGAGGGGATCGGTCTGGTGATCTTCGATGAATTCCACGAACGCAGCCTGGATGCCGATCTGGCGCTGGCTCTGACCCAGCAGGGACGGATGCTGTTTCGCGACGATGAGCCGTTAAAACTGCTGGTCATGTCGGCCACTCTGGATGGTGCCGCGGTATCGGAGCTGCTGGACGGTGCGCCGGTGCTGCGCAGTGAAGGGCGGGCTTATCCGGTGATGGTTCATTACGGTGAAGCGGCCACACTGGAGCGGGCCATTGAACCGGTTGCGGCGGCAACGGTCATGGATGCTTTGGCGGCGGAAGAGGGCAGTGTGTTGGTGTTCCTGCCGGGACAACGGGAGATAAACCGCACTCACAAGCTGCTCAGCGATAAGCTGGCGGGCTGGGACGACCTGGCCAACGTGATGGTCACACCTCTTTATGGTGATCTTAGCCTTCAGGATCAGCGCAAAGCGATTGAACCGGCGCCGCAGGGCCAGCGCAAAGTGGTGCTGGCGACTGCCATTGCTGAAACCAGTTTGACCATCGAAGGTGTGCGGGTGGTGGTGGATGCGGGATTAAGCCGCGAAGCGGTATTTGATCCGGGCACCGGTATGTCCCGCTTGCAGACACGCCGCCTGGCCCGTGCTGCCAGTGTACAGCGCGCCGGCCGTGCCGGCCGTATGGAACCGGGTGTCTGTTACCGTCTTTGGTCTGAAACCCAGCAGGCACAGCTGGCGCCATTTACTGCGCCGGAGATTACCCAAGCGGATCTGACTCCACTGGTGCTGCAACTCACACGCTGGGGAGTGGATGATCCTGCTGAGCTGTGTTGGCTGGATCTACCACCAGCCGCGCCTTATCAACAAGGTCTGGATCTGCTGGAGCGGTTAGGGGCGGTAGAGCGCAACGGCGATAACTACCGCCTGACTGAGCACGGTGAGGCGATGGCAGAGCTATCCACCCACCCACGTCTCGCCCATATGCTGTTGCTGGGTATTCGCTATGGCTTAACGCCACTGGCTTGTGATCTGGCGGCGTTGCTGTCCGACCGTGATCCGTTACGCCGTCGGGATACAGATATAACCGAACGACTGGCCTGGCTGCGGGGCGATATCAAAGCGGAGCGCCATACCCAGGGGGCGTTGCACCGTATGCGGCAGCAGAGCAAACAGTTCCGCCGTCAGTGTGACCTGCTGAAGTTAAACTCTCCAGATGCTGTACAAGATCCAACAGACCACCGCTGGATCGGTTTCCTGATCGCCTGTGCGTATCCGGACCGAAGTGCTTCGCGTCGTACCCCAGCTGGATTGGATTTCCGTATGAGCACTGGTCGCGCTGCGCGCTTGCCGGAAGAGGATCATTATAAAGGGCAGTGGCTGGCATTGGCTCAGGTGGGTGGTCGCAGTGGTGATTCTACTGACCGCATCTACCTGTCAGCAGCACTTGATCCACAATTGTTTGACGGCCCGCTGGCAGACCTGGTTACTGAGGTCGAAGCGGTGGAGTGGAGCAAGCAGCAGGACCGCCTGACCGCCGAGAGTCAGCGCCGGATCGGTAAGCTGGTGCTTAGCAGTGCGCCACTGAAAGAGGTATCCGAAGAAGCGCGTACTGAGGCGTTGGTTGCACTGGTACAAAAGCGTGGCCTTGAACTGCTGCCCTGGACACCAGCACTGCGCGAATGGCAGACACGGGTGCAATTTCTCCACACCAGCTTTGAGCAGCAGGGACAGGACAATCCTTGGCCGGATCTATCCGACAAAGCGTTGCTGGCAACTGTGGATGGCTGGCTGGCACCCTATCTGGCATCGGTCAGCCATATCAATCACTTTGCCAACCTGGATCTGAAGAATATTCTGCAGGCCCTGTTGCCCTGGCCATTACCGCAGCAGTTGGATGAGCTGGCGCCACAACGCTACGAGGTGCCAACCGGTTCCAAAATCAAGATCGATTACAGCGAGACACCACCGGTACTGGCGGTGAAGATGCAGGAGATGTACGGCTGTCTGGATACGCCGCGTATCGGTAACGGCACTGCCTTGAAACTCCATCTGCTGTCTCCGGCGATGCGACCGCTGCAGGTCACTCAGGATCTGGCGGGTTTCTGGCAAAACAGCTACCCGGAAGTGCAAAAAGAGATGAGGGGGCGCTACCCCAAACACCGTTGGCCGGATGATCCGGCCCATGCGGAGCCGAGCCGTCGTACGGTAAAGCCTAAAAACTGACGCACTTTAATGGTGCGAATAGCCTTGATTTTATAAGGTTTTTTAGCCTTAAGCGTGCCGAACAATTACTAATTAATTGCTACAGCTTTGTATCTTGCTGTCGATAACCTGCCTATATCCGTGTAGGCCCGCAGTGAGTCGGGCCGGTGGTCACAGGCCACAGTTATTTTTAAACGCGCTGACCATGAATGTCCGGCAAGGACTCAGATGGGAATGGAAAAGATGCAGGAAACGTCCAACGTTTATCAACAGATGTTTGAAGCGATCGGCCGGTCGCAGGCGGTGATCGAGTTTGAACTCGACGGCACCATTATTACCGCAAACAACAACTTTCTGAATGCAGTAGGTTATTCCCTCGCAGAGATCCAGGGTCAGCATCACAGTATGTTTGTTGAGCCGTTTGAGCGTACCAGCCCAGCGTATCGTATGTTTTGGGACAAGCTGGCCCGTGGTGAGCACGATGCCGGAGAATACAAGCGTGTCGGCAAGGGGGGAAAGGAGATCTGGATTCAGGCCACCTATACCCCAATCCTTGATGCGCAGGGTAAGCCGTTCAAGGTGGTTAAGTTTGCCTCCGACATTACCCAGGAGAAACTGCGCCAGGCGGACTTTGTGGGTCAGATCGACGCAATCAGCAAGTCGCAGGCCGTGATTGAGTTCAACCTGGATGGCACCATTATCACCGCCAACGACAACTTCCTGGGAGCTGTCGGTTACACCCTGGCGGAAATTCAGGGCCGTCACCACAGCATGTTCGTGGAACCTCAGTACCGTCAAAGCCCCGAGTACCGCATGTTCTGGGAACAGCTCAATCAGGGCCAGTATGATGCCGGTGAATATCGACGCATCGGCAAAAATGGCCGTGAGATCTGGATTCAGGCGTCCTACAACCCAATCTTCGATATGAGTGGTAAGCCTTACAAAGTGGTGAAATACGCCACTGACGTGACAGGACGTAAACAGGCCGTGGCTGAGATTCGTCGTACCTTGCTGGCGATGGCCGAAGGTGACCTGACCGCAACCATCTCTCAACCGCTGGACGAAGAATTTACGGTGCTGGCGGATGCGATGAACGCTTTTGGCGTGAAGCTGAACGATATGGTGCAGGAGATTCGCCAGGCGTCCAATAGTGTCTTTACCGCCTCCCAGGAGATTGCTCAGGGCAACAGCGACCTGAGCCACCGTACTGAAAACCAGGCGGCCAATCTGGAAGAGACAGCGTCGGCGATGGAAGAGCTGACCGCAACGGTGAAGCAGAACGCTGATAATGCCAGTGATGCATCGGCGAAAGCCTCCGATGCGATGGACCGAGCTGAACGTGGCGGCGAAGTGGTTGGTAAGGCCGTGGATGCGATGTCTGCAATCAGCAAGTCCAGCAAGAAGATCGCCGACATTATCGGTGTGATCGACGAGATCTCCTTCCAGACCAACATTCTGGCGTTGAATGCTGCCGTGGAAGCGGCCCGTGCCGGCGAGCAGGGGCGTGGTTTTGCCGTAGTTGCTGCCGAGGTGCGCAACCTGGCGCAACGCAGTGCCGCCGCCGCGAAAGAGATCAAGGGGCTGATCAACGACAGTATCGAAGCGGTCGAGAATGGCTCCAATATTGTTGATGCTACCGGTAAGACATTCCACGACCTGGTGGAGTCGGTTCAGGATGTGGTGAACCGTATCGCCGAGATTGATGTGGCCAGCAAGGAACAGTCGGCCGGTATCACCGAAGTGAGCCGTGCGGTAACCCAGATGGAAGAGATGACCCAGCAGAACGCGGCACTGGTTGAGCAGGCATCAGCCTCCAGTACCGCGATGGAGCAGCAGGCGCAGTCACTGCTGCAACAGGTGGGTTACTTCAAGGTGAAAGGTGAGCCTGCGTCATTTGGTGCGGCACCTGCCCGCGCTCCAATGGCCTCTCGTCAGCGTCCGGCGATCGCGCCACGTATGTCGGCTCCGAAACAGGATGAAGAGGATATCTGGGAGTCCTTCTGATCCGCTGATTTACTGGTGGGGTGAACGTCCCCAAGGAGCCTGCTAGAGTAACGGGTGATTCAGAGTGTGGTTTTCATGCTTCGAATCACCCGTTTTTATTTGCCTGCCATAACGAGGCTGCCTTGAGATCCTTTCGCTCGTTACTGATTATCCTGACGCTTTGCCTGTCCCTGCTGCTGACCTGGTGGGTGCAGCATCGCGCCTACGACTGGTCGATGAGCCGGCTGAAAGAGCAGGGCGAGGATCGCTTGCTGAGTACGATTATCGGACTGCGTAGCGCCATCGACAGTTACAACTACCTGCCGTTTCTGATCTCCCAGAACAAAGATGTACAGGAGCTGTTGCTCTATCCGGTGCTGGATAAAGGCGCCGAGGTCAGCCGCTTTCTGGAGCAGATGAACCTGGTGTCAGGGGCTACCACATTGATGGTGCTGGATCTGGATGGGCGGGCGCTCTCCTACAGCCGCTGGCGAGAGGAGCAGAGTTTTTTCCTGCGTTCCCACGCCCACAGCCCGTATTTTACTCAGGCGCGTAACGGCAATCAGGGCGTTTATGTCGAGAGCCGTACCAACGGTGAACCGGCATCCATCTATCTCTCCGCACCGATCTACGATTCCAGCCGTTTTATGGGCGTGGCGGTGGTGCGTATCGATCTGGACCAGCTCAGCAATAAGCTCAGCCAATTGGAAGATTTTCTCCTGATCGCGGCTAATGAGCGAGTGATCATGGCCAGCGACAGACACTGGCAGGGGCAACTGCTTAGCACTCAAGTTGAGAGTCGTCGCGAGTCTCAACTGGACGATGGCAGTGCATTGCAATTGAAACAGCTGCAGGATGGCCGCAGGGTATTGTTTCAGGCGGTGGAGCTGCCGGATCTGGGTTGGCAGGTGGCGGTTGTCAGTGATGTGAAACCCGTATTGAGAATGCGCAATACCGCGGCCCTGATCAGCCTGGGCGGCTGTCTGGCGCTGGGTTTGCTGTTGCTCTATATGCGCGAGCGTCACCTGAAAAACCTCTCCCGCCAGGAGACCCGTGACGCGCTGGAGCGCAACGAACGTCAGCAGCGGGATATCATCAATAACGCCCATGTGGGGATGATCGGATTGGATGCCAGTGGCCGCATCAGTTTTATCAACCCGATGGCGAGCCAACAGTTTGGTGTCGGAACCGCGCGCATTCTTGGCTATGCCTTCCAAGACCTGATTGCCGGCGATGACGAGAGCTTTACGGTATTGCAGCGTACGCTCTCCCGTCTGGGCAGCAAAGGTTTTGCACCACTGACTGCGCATGAAGTTGTGGGCAGCCGCGCTGACGGTAGCACCTTCCCGATGATGATCTCCATTAAGCAGATGGCGACGCTGGCGGACATGCAGTACCTGGTGACGGTGATCGACATCACCAAGCGCAAACGCTTGGAACATGCCCTGCAGCAGGCCAACGACCAGCTCGAGCACAAGGTACTGGAGCGCACCCAAGCGTTGCAGGAGGCGCAGCAGGAGTTGGTACAGGCGGAAAAAATGGCTGCGCTGGGAAGGATGTCCTCGGCCGTGGTGCATGAACTGAATCAGCCACTCACCGCCATGCGCACCTATCTGGCGATCTGTCGCCATCTGTTGTCGGGTGAACAAGCGCAGCTCGCCGAAAACCTGGAGTTGATCGATGACCTTACCCAGCGGATGGCCCTGATCACCCAGCAACTGAAAACCTTTGCTTTCAAAAAACCGGATGCACTGGTACCGGTAAAACCTCGCGCTGCGCTGGATCAGTCGCTGGTGCTGTTCCGTGACCGGATACAGCAAGACGGTATTGAACTGCAGATCGATAGTCATGAGCCGGATCTGGAAATACCGGGGGACAATGCCCGTCTGGAGCAGGTGTTTGTGAATCTGATCAAGAACGCCTGCGATGCCATGAACGGGCAGAGCGAGGCAAAAATATTGCAGGTGCAGATTGAAACTGATCAGGCCCAACCGGATTCATGGGTGCGAATCTCCGTGGCTGACAGCGGGCCGGGCATTCCGCCGGACAGCCTGACGCACCTGTTTGACCCGTTCTATACCACCAAGGCAATCGGTGACGGCTTGGGGCTGGGTTTATCGATTGTCAGCTCCATTGTGCAGGATCTGGGCGGTCAGATCAGCGCACAAAACAGGGTTGAAGGTGGTGCCCGGTTTGACGTTATACTTCCGCGCCTGTCTGAAACCAGCCAAACCCAAACGGAGAACACCTGATGCGCGGCACCGTAATGCTGATCGATGATGAAGCGATGATCCGCCAGTCCACCGAACAGTGGCTGAAAATAGCCGGTTTCGAGGTGCTTAGCTTTGATAACGCCGAAGCGGGGCTGGTTGCGCTGGATGAACAGTTTCCCGGCATCATCGTATCCGATGTAAAGATGCCGGGTATGGACGGTTTGGCGCTGATGGCCGAGGCGCAGCAGCGTATCCCGGAGCTGCCGGTCATTCTGATCACGGGGCACGGCGATGTGGATATGGCGATCAAGGCGATGCGCGAAGGGGCGTACGACTTTATCGAAAAACCCTTTGTGCCGGAACGGTTGGTGGAAACCATCCATCGTGCCTGCGAGAAACGCCGCCTGATGCTGGAAAACCTGCGTCTGCAGCAGGATCTCAGTTCCCAGACCGGTCTGGATGCCAAGATTATAGGTACGTCGCCGGCGATTCAGCGCCTGAAGCGTGAGCTCCTGAAGTGTGCCGAACTGGATACCAATGTCATCATCTACGGTGAAACCGGTACCGGCAAAGAGCTGGTGGCCCAGTGCCTGCACGAGTTCAGCGCCCGCAACGGGAATAACTTTGTGCCGCTGAACTGTGGCGCGATTCCTGAAGCGCTGATTGAAAGTGAACTGTTTGGTCACGAGGCCGGGGCATTTACCAGCGCCGATAAGCAACGTGTGGGTAAGTTCGAATACGCCAACGGCGGTACCCTGTTCCTGGATGAAATCGAAATCATGCCGGTGAACTTACAGGTGAAGCTGCTGCGTGCGTTGCAGGAAGGTGTGATCGAACGCTTGGGCTCGAACAAACCGATTGCTGTGGATCTGCGTGTGGTGGCTGCGTCCAAAGTGGATCTGAAAACCGACGAGGCATTCCGTCAGGATCTCTACTACCGCCTGAATGTGACACAGTTGCATATCCCACCGCTACGCGAGCGTGAGGAGGATATCGTACTGCTGTTTGAACATTATGCGCGTCATGCCGCTGCCCAGCATGAACGCGAACTGCGCCGCGCCACCGCACAGGATATCCAGAACCTGGAGCAGTATAACTGGCCGGGCAATGTGCGTGAGCTGAGAAACGTTGCGATTCGTTATGCACTGGATGGCTCGCTACCCGTCGCGGATATCCTCTATCCGCCGGAACCGATGCTAGCAATTGAGGCCGAGGAGAGCACCCTGCCGCTGGCTGCCCAGGTGGCCAACTTTGAAAGCAAGGTGATCAGCGCTTCGCTGTCTCGCCATCAGGGCAATATCAAAGCGGTGCTGGAAGAGTTGGATCTGCCGCGCCGTACCCTCAACCAGAAGATGGCCAAGTACGGTCTGAACCGGGCCGACTTCCTCACCGGCGAAGAATAAGCAAAATTTTGCCTATCCTTGTGAAATTGCAGGATGTGACTGTTTCCTGAGCAGCGGTTGCCGCTTTGCACCGCTATTAAGGGACGGTTTGGAGGAGATACGTGCTCCCAGCCAGCAAACTTCACGATGAATTCACATTTTACGGTTACCGATAAGCAAAATTTTGCTTATGGTTTCAGGTGGAATGAGCAAGATTTTGCTTATATTGGCATTACAAGGATGTGTATTAATTTTATATTTCTTTTTAAATCAATGGCTTATTGTTTCTAAAGAAGTTGGCCCCCTCCTTGCAATACCTCTATCACCTTTGTCGAAATAACAATAATCCACCAAATTAAGGGTATTGAGATGAACAACAGCAAGCGTACTTTTCTGAAAGGTCTGGGTCTGACACTGGCAATGAGTGCTGCTCTCAGCACTGCAGGGCTGGCACAGGCAGCAGAGAAGCGTTCCTACATTCTGGCAACTGCATCAACCGGTGGTACCTACTACCCAGTGGGTGTGGCGCTGGCAACCCTGACAAAAGTGAAGCTGGAACCAACTTACAAACTGTCCCTGTCTGCGATCAACTCCGCAGGCTCCGGCGAAAACGTAAAACTGCTGCGTGAAAACGAAGCACAGTTTGCGATCATGCAGGGCCTGTACGGCGCGTGGGCATGGAACGGTGAAGGCAAGGTGAAGGAGTCCGGTCCGCAGAAGCAGCTGCGCTCCGTATCCATGCTGTGGCAGAACGTAGAACAGTTCGTGGTGAAGTCTGACTACGCCAAGAGTGGCACCGTAGAAGATCTGAAAGCGTTTAACGGCACCAAGTTCTCCATCGGTAAGAAAAACTCCGGTACCGAAGGTTCTGGCCGCCAGATCCTGGGTGGTCTGGATATCGACCCGAACAAATTCGACCTGGCTTACATGGGTTACGGCCCAAGTGCTGATGCCCTGCAGAACGGCACCATCGAAGGTATGAACATCCCTGCGGGTGTGCCTACCAGCGCAATTACACGTGCGTACGCGGCACTGGGTAGCGACATGACTATCCTGGATTTCACCGACGAGCAGATCGCTGCGGCGAACGGTAAGTACAAGCTATGGACCCGATTCGTGATCCCGGCGAACACCTACCCAGGTCAGACCAAAGATATCAACACCATGGCACAGCCAAACTTCCTGGCGGTGCGTGATGATATCTCTGACGACGATGTGTACATGATCACCAAAACCATCTACGAAAACCTGCCGTTCCTGAACGGTATCCACAAGGCAACCAAAGCGATGGCAATTGAGAAAGCGATCGCAGGTCTGCCAGTACCGCTGCACCCGGGTGCTGCGCGTTACTACAAAGAGATGGGGCTGGACATCCCGGCTCACCTGATCGCCGAGTAAACCTCGTTTTCCCGGGGCGCTTTATGCACCCCGGGCCTCCCTCCCGTTGAGCAAGTTCTGGATTTGATCATGAGTTCCGAAACCCCTGTTACCGATCAGGATACAGCTGAGAAGCTGAAGAGCA
Organism: Pontibacterium sp.; assembly: GCF_964228735.1. GTDB lineage: Bacteria > Pseudomonadota > Gammaproteobacteria > Pseudomonadales > Balneatricaceae > Pontibacterium. The sequence continues at coordinate 24,970 of NZ_CAXRBQ010000076.1, forward strand.
TGGAGCTGGTACAGCGCCCGGATGACTCCTTTGCCGGTCGTTTTATCTACTGGGCTGGTGTGGTGTTTGCGCTGGCACATATCTATTTCAATACCTTGGGTACCCTGTCTGAGCTGTGGGTGTCTGCAATCCACTTTGCTGGTTTTGCGCTGATCTGCGGCCTGATGGTGCCGATGGTACGCTGCCAGACCGAAGCGGGCCGACGGTTGACGCTGGTGCTCGATCTGCTGTTAGGGATTGCCGCCATCTTCTGTACGCTATACCTGATCGGCTTTGAAGATGCGTTGTACGACCGCGGCGTGAAGTTCGTTGAAATGGACTGGGTGTTCTCGGTATGTGCGATCTTTATCACCCTGGAGATGGCCCGCCGTACCACCGGTTGGTTTATCCCGAGCATGATTTTGGTGGCGCTCACCTATGTCTTCTGGTGGGGCCAGTATATTGACGGTGTGTTTGGTTTCCCGGGCCTGAGCCTGGAAACCCTGCTGTACCGCAGCTATTTCTCGTCTGAGGGGATGTTTGGTCAGATCGCCCGTATCTCCTGGACCTACGTATTTATGTTTATCCTTTTCGGCGCCTTCCTGGTGAAGTCCGGTGCCGGGGATTTCATCATCGAACTGTCCCGCTGCGCAGCCGGACGTTTTGTCGGTGGACCGGGTTTTGTCGCCGTACTGGGTTCCGGCCTGATGGGTTCCGTATCCGGTTCCTCCGTGGCGAACACCGTATCCACCGGTGTAATCACTATTCCGCTGATGCGCCGTGCCGGTTTTCCGGCGAAGTTTGCAGCCGGTGTTGAGGCCGCCGCATCCACCGGTGGTCAGTTGATGCCGCCGGTGATGGGGGCAGGTGCCTTCATCATGGCGTCTTACACCCAGATTCCGTACGTGGACATTATCGCCATCGCGGCGCTGCCTGCGCTGCTGTACTTCCTCTCCGTGGGCTTCTTTGTGCGTGTGGAAGCGATGCGCAGCCATGCCCATGCGGTTGAGAGTGATACCCGCCCGATTGGTGAAGTGTTCAAAGATGGCTGGCACTACCTGCTGCCGCTGGTGGTTCTGGTGGCGCTGCTGATCTACGGCTTTACACCGACCTATGCAGCCGGTTTCTCCATCATCTCGGTCGTGGTGTCATCCTGGCTGTCCAAACATCCGATGGGGTTGCGCGACATTCTGGATGCGCTGGCACAGGGCTCTAAAAATATGGCGACCACCTCCATGCTGCTGATCTCGGTGGGCCTGGTGGTGAACGTCGTGGCGATGACCGGTATCGGTAACACCTTCTCCTTGATGGTGACCGACTGGGCGGGTGGCAGCCTGATGATCACTATTATCCTGGTAGCGCTGGCCTCTCTGATTCTGGGGATGGGCCTGCCGGTAACCGCGTCCTACATCGTATTGGCAACTTTGTCCGCACCGGCCCTGTACGGTCTGATTGCGGAAAGTCAGTTGCTGGCGATGATGGTGGCGGGGCAGTTACCGGAGGCGGCACACAGCATCTTTATGCTGGTGGATATGGAGAAAGCCACATTGCTGACAGCGCCGATGAGTGAAGCTGACGCGCAACAGTTGCTGTCGTTGGTACCGGGTGACTTCAAGAACCAGCTGCTGGAGATGGCACTGGATCCGTCTGCTTTGGCGATGGCCCTGTTGTCTGCCCACATGATCATCTTCTGGTTGTCGCAGGACAGTAATGTCACACCACCGGTATGTCTGACCGCCTTTGCAGCAGCGGCCATTGCCAAGACTCCACCGATGGCAACTGGCTTTATGGCGTGGAAGGTGGCAAAAGGTCTCTATATTGTACCGCTGCTGTTCGCATATACCTCGTTTATTGGGGGCAGTTGGGAAGAGGTGCTGAGCATCTTTGTCTTCGCCTGCTTTGGTATCTACGCGCTGGTAGGTTTCATGGAAGGCTATCTGGAGAGCCAGCTGAATCTGGCGCTACGCCTGGTATCCGGTGTGTTGGGCGTGGTGCTGCTCTGGCCGCACGGCATGCTGGTGGTAAACCTGGTGGCAGCTGCGCTGTTTGTTGCGCTGTTTATCTACAGTCGTAAACAGGTTGTGCCGGAAGCACAAGCCGCCTGATCCAGCCCACCTTGATTAGCAAAACGTGGGGATCGCTGCAGATCCCCGCGTTTCTCTTCTTATTTTTACCTAATCCCGGTTTTTCATCATCGCCCAACGGGTCATTACCGGGCCGATAATCTCAAAGATAATGGTTGAGCCGATCACTAATGACAGCAATGTCTGGCCATATTCCGGGTAATGACTTGCAGCAACCAGTGCCATCCCCATTGCCGCCCCGGCTTGAGGTAGCATGGCTACTCCGATCCATCGGGCCGTTTTGGCCGGTGCTCCGCTGATTGATGCGCCTAACCAACCAGACAGTATTTTCCCCGCGGTACGACCCAGCATATAGAGCAGTGCAACGCCGCTCAGTGTACTCAGGGCGGCGAGCTCCAGCGAGGCCCCAGCCAGCACAAAGAAGATGGCAAACAGCGGCCAGCTGATCCCTTCAATGGCATGGAATGGGTAGTCATGGTGCTTGGCGAGATTGGCAATGACGGCGCCCATCACCATGGAGCTAATCAGGAAGGAAACGCCATAGTACTCTGCCAGTCCGCCACAGAGGAACACGAGACCCAGCGCCTCGGTGAGCATCGGTTGGCCCGGAGATATACGCCCGGTCAACTGTGCGGCTGGGATGCCAATTGCCAGTCCCAACACAACAGCACCTCCCACATCGTGCACGGCCAACATCAGAGCTTCTCCGGTGCTGCCCTGGCCGTTAAGCATCGCAACCAGTGACAACCCAAAGCTAAACAGAACCAACCCCCAGGCATCGTCCAGGGCAACAATGCCCAGCAGTAATCGTGGAAAGCGGCCGGTATGTTCGGTGCTGAGTACGGTATCAACGGTAGCCGCGGGTGCTGTGGCAGATGCGATACAACCCAGCAGAATCGCCAGCGGCAGCGGTACGCCGAAGAGCAGAAGCAATACGCCAACAAACAGCGCAGTACCCACCGCGCCAATGGTGGAGATCCCCAGGAGCATACGGTTGTCGCGTTTCAATTGGCTGTACTTGAGACGACCGCCCAGCAGAAAACCCACCATCAGCAGCGTCATTTCGGCAATTAGCTCAAATTGGCCGACGATATTGTTTGGGATCAGGTTGAACAACTCCGGGCCGATCAGCACCCCCAGAATCAGCAACAGGGTCACGCGGGGGAGCAGGGTGGCACGACCTGCCAGATCGGTGGCAAGTCCGGCCAGCAGGATACCGCCCAAGGCTAACAGAAGCTCCGCCGTTTCGTTCAAGGTCCTTTTCCTCCGCATTCACCTGTGGGGCGTGATTATCCCTTTTAGCCTAGACCGTTTCTTTAGCCAAAGGGGGAGTCAGATCAGTAAAGGTGACAGATGGGAAAAGGTGTATTTCCTTTGTACAGGGCGATTCTTTGAGTAGTCTGCGGGGAAACTAAATTCATTGCGAGAGTGAAGTATGACAGCAACTCAGGATCAGCCTGTAGCAGCCGCCCCACGCGATAAAGCGGTATGTTTGTGCGGTAATGTTCGGACCAGCGAATTTATGGCAAAGGTAACTGAACATCAGGCCTTTACCGTGGATCACGCGCGTGAAGTCACCGGTGCGAATACCGGTTGTGGTGCCTGCTATGAAACCGTCGAGATGCTTGTGGCCAAGGCCAAAGCAGAGGCGTCAGCCTGAAGTCGGGCAGGTGACGTGAGAATGGATGTGGAGAAATAAACTCAGCCACATCCATAAAAACTGATTTACAGCTCTACCCGGGTACAGTCTTTGCCCAAGCGTTTTGCCTCATACAGCGCGTTGTCGGCACGGCCCAGTAGTAAGCGGGTATCATCCCCGGACTTGTACTGGGTGATCCCCACGCAGGTGGTAACCTGAACCACGCTATCGGCCGATGCCGGGATATTGTGGTTGCGCAGGCTTTCGCGAATACGGTCCGAAAACCTGGTAGCCCCTTCATGGTCGGTGAGTGGCAACAGGATCGCAAACTCTTCACCACCGTAGCGATAGGCGGAATCGCTGCTACGCAGGCTGGCTTTGATCAGCGTTCCGAGGGTTTCCAACACCAGATCACCTACCATGTGCCCGTAGGTGTCGTTCACATTTTTAAAGTCATCCAGATCCAGGAAGCAGAGCGAGAAGGTGTGTCCGTAACGACGTGAGGTTTCGATCGCCAGCTCCAACTGCTCATAGAAGCGGCGTGAGTTGTTCAACCCGGTCAGGGCGTCGGTGATACTCAGTTCACGGTATTTGCGTTCCCGCTCAATCAGCTCAAACTCGGCTTTTTTCCGCGGGCTGATGTTATCCAGCGTCTCGATCGCTCCGATCACTGCGCCGTTGGCGTCCGTTAGGCTGGCGGCGGTAAAGTGCAGCCATTCACCACTTTCACCACACTCAGGGAAGAAATCCTCGGCTTCATAGGCGTCCGGAATAAGTGCCGAGGTACGGTATTTGTCCTGGTAATAGTGCTGAACATCGGCGTCGTGTCCGCCATCCACAATCAGATCGGCCAGACAGGGGCGGGGAGACTGATAAAAAGGTTTCCACTGGTCAGATGTACCGACCATCTCTTCCCTACTCAGACCGGTCAAGGCTTCAAGGGCTCTGTTCCAATGCAGAATGGTGTGGTTGTTGTCGATAACGAAGGTCGGCAGTGCAATCCGGTCAAAGACCTGAAGCATCAACGACGAGTCCGTTTGGCTTTCCTGATCCGTGGAGAGCGCTTCGTTGATCGTGGTAAATACCATGTTAGCGCTTTTCTCTTCATAGGCGGCGGGTCACCGCTTCAGGTCACTACGGTAATAGAAGAGTCCCTAAACGACAAGTGGCTATCTGTAGTACAGATAGCCACTTGTTGCACATGCTTATAACGGATCGTTTTGTGATCAGCCTTTATGGCTTGCTACGAAGTGCGCCAGCACTTGTTTCAGGACGGCACAATGCTGTGTGTCGCCACTCGCTTCGGCTTTCTTGATGTCATCCATGATGATTTTGCGAATCTTCTGTTCGCCGTTATGGGTGATCAGATAGTTGCCTAACGCAGCTGCAACAATAGGCTCAACGTGCTCATGTTCAGCAATGGCATCCACTTCGCCCGGTTCCAGACCACAGAGGTCCAAGCATTCTTTGTAGGTCAACATAGCTAACATCCCCTGTAATTTTGATTGCGTGCAGAAATAGTATGAGATGGCCCTCACCTTCAGTGTAGTGGGGCTGGTGTCATAAAGACTTCACCCAGATCAATAAAAGAGAAATAACTGTATTTATTTTGAACAGCTGTCTGAATAAGCGTATTAAGAGGGTTGTCGCAAATTGATGACAGATTAAGTTATTGATTTATAACGTATGAGTTTTAAGTTGAGTAAGTGCTGTTGCTATTTGGTGACAGTTTGCTGGGAGTGCGGTTGTCTCGCCTTACCTTAGTGTCGGCATAATTAAATTGTATTGCTTTTAAGTCATTGAAAAATAAATATTTTCTATTTTTTGGCACTGGCGTTGCTATTGTTCGACTAACACTGAACAGGAGGCCCGGTTCGTTGAGGACTGGGATTAAAAAGGCGGATAAGGAGCAGGACGATGTTAGCTGAATACCTGACGAAACACTTTATTACACTGTTTATCGTGGCTGAGTCTGTGCTGCTCTATCAGCTGCTTATGTAACGATTCTCCAGATGGGGCTGGCTAGTTGCTGTGCTGGAAGGGGCAGTAACACGACGGGGTGAAAAGGAGTCTCTTCGTCAACAGCTATCGGATGCGGGTGGCGGCCCGAACGTAGTCATCCGGTATGTTATGAACAGGAAACACAGTCTCTCCCTTCCACTTTATTCTCCCTCCCCAGGAATGCATTCTCTATTCCTCACGAATCACCAAACTCAGCTTCAAACATAATCTCTGCTGTACTGCAGCATTTCTGGCGTTTACTGAATTATCCAGCACCGCATTTACCGCAAACAAAATGTACCGTTCTGTTGTCTGATAGTGTGACGCGCGGAGGTGAATACATTCATATAGGTTATTTTGAATATTCATGAATGTTATATAGTTGTGGTGTTTTTGCCTTGGATTAGGTTGTGACCTTATTCGTTAGTAGAGCCGTCGCTGAAAGCTTATTCGACTTTAGACTAGCAATACTCCAAATGGATAATGAGTTTTATCGCGTTGCACAAGACATCAGCTGAGGAATGGGTATAATTCGGCGGCAAAAGAAGAGCACCGCTGATTATAACTGTAACAAACCTGTGGTTATTCCAGCGCAGGCGGCGAGTGCTACGTGAGAGATCTCCGGGGATTCAGCAGGTTTACTCTGAACTACCATCAGGCCAAGCCAGCTCAGCAGCCACAAGCTCTGTTCTCGGTGTCATCTCAAATACCATTATTTACTATTGAATGGCGAAGTTGTTATGACCACAAAAACAGTTGATGTGTTGCTCGTTGGGGCGGGCGCGATGAGCACAACCCTGGGTATGTTGCTCAAGCAGTTAGACCCATCTATGAAGATTTGCATGGTTGAACGTCTCGATCATGTTGCACACGAAAGTACCGATGCGATGAATAACGCCGGTACGGGGCACGCAGCCTACTGTGAGCTTAACTACACGCCAAAGACTGCAGATGGCGGCGTAAATCCAACCAAGGCTTTCAACATCAATGAAGCCTTCGAAGTCAGCCTGCAGTTCTGGTCCTACCTGGTAAACCAAAACGTCCTTCCTGAACCTTCCAAGTTCATCAGCAACGTGCCACACATGAGTTTTGTGTGGGGTGAAGAGAACGTTCAGTTCTTGCGTAACCGTTACGAAGCACTGAGCAACACCGCTCAGTTTGCTGAGATGGAATATTCCGAAGACCACGACGTACTGCGTGAGTGGATGCCGCTGGTGATGCAGAACCGTTCTGCAGACGAGAAAGTGGCCGGTACCCGGGTACGTTACGGTGCTGATGTTAACTTCGGTGCACTGGCACGTAACATGGTTGAGTACCTGGATACTCAGGAAAACTTCGAACTGATGCTGAGCCGCTCTGTGGAAGAGCTGGAACAGGGCGCTGACAAGCGTTGGACTGTTGAGCTGAAGAACGAAAAGACCGGTGGCAAAGAAGTAATCAACGCTGGTTTCGTATTCCTGGGTGCAGGTGGTGGTGCGCTGCCGCTGCTGCAGAAATCCGGTATCGAGGAAGGTAAAGGCTACGGCGGCTTTCCGGTAAGCGGTATGTGGCTGGTCTGCAAGAACCAGGACGTTGTTGAAAAGCACATGGCTAAGGTTTACGGCATGGCGCCAATCGGTGCACCTCCGATGTCTGTACCACACCTGGACACCCGTGTGATCGACGGCAAAAAGGCACTGTTGTTTGGCCCATTCGCTGGCTTCACCACCAAGTTCCTGAAGCAGGGTTCTGTGTTTGATATTTTCAAGTCTATCAAGCCGGGTAACCTGAAGCCGATGCTGACTGTGGGTGCCAAGAGCATGGACCTGACCCGCTACCTGATCAGCGAAGTGATGCAGACACACGACTCCCGTTGTGATGCACTGCGTACTTTCTACCCAGAAGCGAAAAACGAAGACTGGGAACTGGCATACGCAGGTCAGCGTGTACAGATTATTAAGAAAGACCCTGAACACGGCGGCAAGCTGGAGTTTGGTACCGAGGTGATCTCTGCGGCTGACGGTTCCCTGGCAGCACTGCTGGGCGCATCTCCAGGTGCATCCACTGCGGTTCCGACCATGGTTCAGGTTATTGAAAACTGCTTCCGCGATCGCGCAAACAGCGACGAGTGGCAGCAGAAGATCAAAGAAATGATCCCTTCCTACAAGGAGTCTCTGGTGAATGACGCCGAACTCCTGAAAACCGTACGTCAGCAAAACCTGACGACCTTGGGTCTGGGTAGCCTCTGATCCAATCGATACTAGCAGGTTAAGCCGACTCTTGGGGTCGGCTTTTTTTTGTCCGCAGCAAAGCCGGAACGTCGCTGAATCCCACATATACTGTATGTAGAAAAACCTCCACTACAGCTTTGGGAGTTTACGATGAACGTAAAACAAAACCTGTCCCGCCGTAGTATCTGGATGCGGCTGCTGTATATGCTGCTGTTCGTGATCTTCTATACCGTTGCCGAATTGGTTATCGCCGCGGTGGTGATCTTTCAGTTTTTCCTGTCGCTTATCACCGGGGCTGCCAACGAACGCTTGCTGTTCTTTGGTAAGAGCCTGAGCATCTACGTTTATCAGGTGATGCGTTATCTGACGTTTAACGGTGACACCAAACCGTTCCCGTTTGAGGACTGGCCGGAAGCGTCGCACCGTAATCCGCAGGCCCAGATGGCCAATGCGGAGGAAGCCTGGACGACCAAGCCTACGGGTAAATAGCGCTGTCCTCGCACAAATCCCCTCAAAGAAGCTGATTGAAATCAATCGATTCCAGCTTGGTTTGTGTATAATTGCAAATCAAAGTGATTATCAGTTGGTTTTTGTTTGAGGGGCCGTGGGTGTCTAAATCGATTCAATCTATTGCAGGTGTTGTCCTGGCGTTGCTGCTCGGCGGTTGTGTCAGCAGCAGTGGGGTGGAAAGCAACACTGCAGACCAGGAGGCGCTGAAAGCCCAACTGGGGCAGCAGCTCTACTTTGATACCAACCTGTCGAAGAACCGCACGCAATCCTGCGCCACCTGCCATGCACCGGATCACGGTTTTGCCGATCCGCGTGACAACGGTGTGAACGGCGCTGTTTCTTTAGGGGATGACGGTAAATCCCTGGGTGATCGCAATGCGCCAACAGCAGCGTACGCCATGTTCAGTCCGAAATTTCAGCTGACGGAAGACGGCAGGTACAAAGGTGGACAGTTCCACGATGGTCGTGAGTCCAGCCTTGCCGGGCAAGCCGGTGGTCCACCAACCAATCCGATTGAGATGGGTTTGTCCTCCAAAACTGTTGCCGTTGAACGCCTGTTGGAAAACACCGATTACGTAAAAAACTTCAAAGCGATCTACGGTGACGAGATCTTCGAGGATGCAGACCAGGCGTACGGAGCGATGGCCGACAGCATTGCTGCTTTTGAGCGCACTGAGCTGTTTGCGCCGTTCGATTCCAAGTACGACCGTTTCCTGCGAGGTGAGTACAAGTTGACTGCGCAGGAAGAGCTGGGCCGTACCCTGTTCTTCTCCCAGCAGTTCACCAACTGCAACCAGTGCCACCAGCTGCAGACGTCCCAGCGTCATCCGCAGGAGACCTTCACCAACTACGAGTACCACAACATAGGTGTGCCGGTGAACCTGGCGGCACGTGCAAAAAACGGAGTGGCGGCGGATCACGTAGACCGTGGCTTGCTGGACAACCCACAGGTGAGCGATCCGAAACAGGCGGGCAAATTCAAAGTGCCAACCCTGCGCAATGTGGCGGTGACTGGCCCGTACATGCACAACGGTGTTTTCCAGGATCTGCGTACCGTGGTGCTGTTCTACGACAAGTACAACAGTCGTAGTGCCAAGCGCCAGATCAACCCGGAAACCGGTGAGGCCTGGGGTAATCCGGAAGTGGCAGCAAACATCTCGCTGAAAGAGCTGGAGTCTGGTCCTGCACTGAAAGAGAAACGTGTTGATGCGTTGGTGGCGTTTATGAATACGCTGACCGATCAGCGTTACGAGCACCTGATTAAATAAGAGAGTGCTGTCTGGTTCCGTCGCGACGAGGCTGAGAAAGAGTTTGGTCCTGGCACTTGTAGCAGCGGGCTCTGACCGCGACTTTCGCTAATTTTCAAGAAAATGTCGCCCTCAGAGCGGGCTGCTACAGGATTATCTGGTTCCCATGCTCCGCGTGGGAACCCATAGGGTATGCGTCTATGAGCGGAGGCGTATGCATTCCCACGCAGAGCGTGGGAACGAGGAAAGGTTCCTCGGTTATTGCGCCAATCAACAACCAACAAAAAAGACCGGGTGGAAACCCGGCCAAAACTAAAAAGCACAAGTGATTCGTCCCGAAGAATCTGAAGGGGTAAATCCTTCGGGGGTATAACGGTTAGAACTTGATACGCATGCCCGCCAGGTAACCCAGGTCGGAGTCTGCTTCGTCGGTATCAGCGATCTCGGCAAACAGGCTTACGTTCTTCTGGGATGGGAACTGGTACTGCACGTTGGCGTACCATTCGGTGGTGTCGGATGTGCCTTCGTCAGACTTCACCACACCCACTGCGGTTTTGGTGGTTGGCGACAGCTTGAATACCGCTGCCAGGTTGGAAACGTCTTTATCACCCGCAGAACCTGTGTCGGTGGAGCTGTAGTCAGCGGCCAGTGCCACAGCGCCAAAGCTGTATGCGGCGCTTACACCCCAGGTGCTCTGCTCTTCTGAGCCTGCCGCGTTGGCTTCGTAGGTCTGGTATGCACCGGCTAGCTCAACACCTGCCAGCTTAGTCGCCACAAACAGGTCGAATGCTTCGCCATCACCGTTGGCGGTACTGTCTGCTGAAACCAGTGCAGAGGCGATCACGGTGAGGTTGTCGAACTTCGCATCCACACGGATTACGTCGTCACCCTTGTCAGCCACCTGCTCAAATCGGTCCTGTGCGGTATGGGTTTCCAGTGCGGCTTCCACGCCAAACTCGTCGCCGGCAAGGTTCTGACGACCGATAGCTACCGCCACGTTATCAAACTGCAGACCTACGTATGCCTCTTCCAGCTTTGCGCTCTCTTTGCTGGAATCGTTGCCTTCGCCGTCAAAGCTGTAGTCCAGCTGACCGAAAGCTTTCAGGTTGTTGTCCAGATCGTAGACGATGGAGTTTTTCAGCTCCAGATCGTCAAACTCGACGTCCAGATCTTTATCCGCGCCTGCTTTTTGCCGCATCTGAATCTGCCAGTCACCCTTAAGGGTGTATTTCAGACCGTTACCTTCATAGATCGTCGCGGCTTGCGCTACACCAGTAGTTGCCATGCCTAACATTGCTACTAAGACGCTTTTTGCGATCGGGTTTTTCATTATCTACTACCTGTTATTTTTATATGGAGTGTCACCGCTTGGGTGCCCCCGGTATTCAGACAAAAGCTCCCCTAAGGCGCTGAATAAGCAGCACCGGAACGATGTGTGATGCAGGGGAGAATGAGATAGGTCTTGCTCAGTGGAACCGTCGTGTTTTTGTAAGTGCCTGGCCTCCTTGCGGTGTGTGTTTGGGTTTGTCTTTTGTTGATTAAGCGGGTTGAAGAGGACCGGCTGCGGGGGAGAGGTGCAACCGGCCCAATTCAGGATCAGCCTTCGCCTTCGCTGATGGCGGCTTCAGGGCCACGGTCGATAGCTTCGCCTTTGGCAGCGCGGCGTTTGTTGAGCTGCTCGATCAGTGGAGGTGCGCACAGGACCAACACAGCAACGATCACGATGCTCAGGGTCAGTGGGCGCTCCCACAGGAAGGCCAGACTACCGTCGGAGATCACCAGAGCACGGGAGAGGTTGGTCTCCATAATGCCACCCAGGATGAAGCCCAGCAGCATTGGCGCCATCGGAAACTCCAGCAGCTTCAGGAAGATCGCAATCACCGTGATAATCGCCATCATGTGGATATCAAAGGTGTTGAAGCTAACCAGATATACACCGGTGATGGAGAAGAACAGGATCAGTGGGATCAGGATCGGACGCGGAATCACCAACAAACGGGAGATGTACGGGATCAGCGGCAAGTTTAGGATCAGCAGAACCAGGTTGCCGAAGTACATGGAGATGATCACCGACCAGAACACATCCGGGTTGTCGATAAACAGACGTGGACCTGGCTGGATACCGTATGCGATTAGGGCACCCAGCATGATTGCTGTTGTACCGGAACCAGGAATACCCAGTGTCAGCAGTGGTACGAACGAGCCGGTAGAGGCCGCATTGTTGGCGGATTCCGGTGCGGCCAGACCGCGCAGGGCACCTTTACCAAACTTCAGCTTCTCTTTGGCAGACGCCAGGTTACGTTCCAAGCCGTACGCCATGAAGGACGCGATAGTGGCACCCGCACCCGGCAGTACACCCACCAGGAAACCAAACACCGAAGAACGACCCACAGTAGGCGCAACATGTTTCACCTCGTCGCGGCTCAGCTTCATGCTGCCCAACGAGTTCATGTCCATCTCTTCCTCTTCTTCCCTGTGCTGACCTTTCAGTACGGTCATCACCACTTCGGTTAGGGCGAAGGTCGCCATGGCCAGCAGCAGGAAGCTGATACCATCAATCAGGTCGATGTTGCCGAAAGTAAAGCGTGGTGTACCGGAGCTCAGGTCAGTACCGACCGTGGCAATCATCAGACCAAATACGGTCATGATCAGTGCTTTCAGCACCTGTCCCTTACCGGAGAATGCCGCCACGGCGGTCAGGCCAAGGATCATCAGAGCAAAGTAGTCGCTGGACTGGAAGCTCAGAGACACCGACGCCAGTGCAGGGGCTGCAAAAAGCATGATAATCGCGCCGATGGTACCGCCGGTGAAGGAGGAGTACGCCGCCAGTGCCAGTGCTTTACCCGCTTTTTTCTGCTGCGCCAATGGATAACCGTCAAAGGAGGTCACCACGGTGCTGGCACAACCTGGTGCATTGATCAGGATGGAGGAGGTCGAGCCGCCGAACACTGCACCGTAATACACGCCGGCCATCAGAATGATGCCGGAAGAGGGATCAAGTCCGTAGGTAATAGGAATCATCAAGGCCACGGCGGAGATAGGTCCCAGCCCTGGCAGCATTCCGATGAAGGTACCGGCGAAACAGCCAACCACCACCATCAGCAGGTTAAAGGGCATCACAGCTGTGCTTAGCCCGGTGAAAATACCGTCCCACATAGCGCTTAGCCTCCGAAAATCTGGTTAAACAGGGCGCCGGGCGCCAGGTAGATATCAAGCAGCTGGGTCAGGATCGCCCAGATACCCACGGCAAACGGTACAGACGCCACTAGCAGGGTTTTTATGCGGCGCTCGCCCAGCAGCCAGTAACCGCCGATCAGGAATACGATGGTTGCCAGCAGGAAACCGATCCACTCCAGTGCCAGGGCAAAGATCACCACCAGTACCAGCAGTTTGGCCACCAGTGAAAAGTCATAACCGCGCAGTTTCAGGCTACTGCCTTCGCCGCGGTCGGCTGTTACAAGCAAAGCGATAGACAGGATGCCGCCCAGTATGGCAAGTGCGCTGGGCACTGTCTGGGCAGTGAACGGTTCATATTCATCGCCGGGTAACAGCGGAATCTGACCGGCGTAATAACCGTATGCGACAGACAGCAATAGGAAGGTCATGCCGCCGATATGGTCTTTACAGATATTCATGGGATTCTCCAGAGGCTTTGCTACAACAGCCTTGGTAAAAAAACTCCGGGCACCCTGAAGGCCAGATAACGGGCCCGGAGGGTAGAGAGAACAGGTTGGGAGCGTCACCCACCGGATACCGAACAGGGAACTTGCCGGTGGGTGACTCCCAAAGTGCGGTTTACTTCAGGAAGCCCAGTACACGCATCAGTGCGCCTACTTCGGTTTCCTGCTCTTCCAGGAAGCTGATGAACTCAGCGTCAGGTTTGAAGATCTCGGTCCAGCCGTTGCGGGCACGTACGTTTTCCCACTCGTCGGTTTCGTACATCTTCTTCAGAACCTCAACGTACTCAGCCTTCTGCTCTTCAGACAGGCCTGGAGCGCCGAAGAAACCACGCCAGTTAACGAAGGTAGCGTTGTAGCCCAGTTCCTGCAGGGTTGGCACCTCTGGAGCTGCGTCGGAGCGCTCGCTACCGGTCATCACCAGAATGCGGACTTCACCCGCTTCAGCCAGCGCCAGCGCTTCACTGAAACCGGTAGACAGCAGCTGGGTTTCACCAGACAGCAGACCCGCCATCGCGTCGCCACCCGCATCGTAGGCTACATAACGTACTTTGCGTGGGTCACCACCTGACGCTTTAAAGGCCATTGCTGCTACCAGGTGGTCCATGGAACCACGGGCAGAACCGCCAGCGATTTTCACGCTACGTGGGTTTTCCTGGTAGTCCGCCACAACCTGCGTGAAGCTGGTGTACTTGGAATCGTTTTTCACCACGAAGGCACCAAAATCACCGATAGTGGCAGCGATTGGCGTCAGATCGCGGAAAGACTGCGGGAACACCTTGGACAGGGAACGGATCACGATTGGCGTGGAGTTCACCATCAGGGTGTCGTGTTTCTGATCGGCAGTTTCGATCAGGTGCGCGATCGCTTTACCGCCGCCACCGCCGGACATGTTCTCGTAGGAAACACTCTCTACCAGACCGGACTTGGACAGCGCTTCACCGGTACCACGAGCAGTACCGTCCCAGCCACCACCTGCACCACCTGGGATCAGGAAGTGGATGTTTTCAACGGCGGATGCACTGAAGGAAGCGCCAGCGGTCAGGGCACCTGCCAGTACGGCAGCGAGAAGGGAGGAGCGATTTTTGAAACTTGGTTTGCTGAATTTAGATTTGCAAAACATGGGACACAGACCTCGTTGTTGTTTTTGTCTATGCCTCTAAGTTAGATCCGGCCGAATTTAGAAAACAGTTTGTGGTTTTAAAGGCTTTTTAAACCCTTAAAGGCATTTTGTTCATATTGTTCACGGGCCTTTAAAACGGGGATTAGCTAAGCTCTGGGTATAAGTTGTAACTGCGGAACCTGCGAATAAGTCCTGTTAGTGCTCTGCCAGACCTGCAAGTCGCATATGCAAGGCGCTGTACGCAGAGAATGGCCATAGTCCTTCGCAAGGACAGCAACACAGCAGATGCGACTTGCAGGCCTTGCCCGTAGGGGCATTCGGGATGATCCCCACTCGGCGTCAGGACTGCTTGCAATATCTAGATATTGCGGTGCAGCCCTTTCTTGATTGTGAACCATCCCGAAAGCCAGAGTGCCTACACGACTTGTTCGAAGGTTCCAGAATAAAAACAATGAAGTTACTGAATCGACTCAAACTCAAAAGCCGGATGATCCTGATCCTCGGTTTGATGGCCTTGGTCCAAACCGGGTTTATCGGCTTATTCGCCGTCCATTACCTGCACCAATCGCTAGACGAACAGATTGGCCAGCGCGCTCTGCACGTAGCAAAAACCATCGCTGCATTGCCTACCATCGTCGAGGCGGTCGAACGGCGTGACAGCGCCTACCTGCAACCAGTCAGCCTGCGCCTGGCTGAAAAGACCCAGGCTCGATTCGTGGTCATTGGCGACAGTGAAGCGATCCGTCTGGCGCACCCCAATCCCGAGAAGCTGGGCCTCTCCATGGCCGATGATGAAGGCGACGATAGCGCCGAAGCGTTGGTGCATGGGAAAGGCTATATCTCCAAAGCACTGGGCAGCCTGGGCTGGTCGATGCGCGGCAAGGCACCGGTATTCAGTACCGATGGCACCCGTGTGGTGGGCGTTATCTCCGTGGGTTATGACCTTGATCGAGTGGCTGACATTATCCACCGCTACCGACTAACCCTGATTGCGGTAATTTCCTTCTCGTTTGTGCTGAGTGCGATGATTGCCGTGTGGTTTGCCAACCACTTCAAGCGGGCGATCTTTGGGCTCGAACCGGAACAGATTGCCCGGCTGTTTGATGAGCAGAAAGCCACGCTGGAATCGGTCCGTGAAGGGATCATCGCTGTCAACGCGGACGGCTGTATCACCACCTTTAACCGGGCCGCGGTAGACACCTTGGGCTTGCCGGAAAACACCCAGTTGAACGGACGTAAGATCACCGATGTTATTCCAGATAGTGCCATGCTTGAGGTACTGCAGAGCGGTGAACCCCACTATGACCAGGAGTTGTGGTTTAACGACCATGTATTTATCGCCAACCGCCTGCCGCTAAAGCAGGGCGACCAGATCACCGGCGTGGTCTCCAGTTTCCGTCGTAAAGACGAGTTGGATCTGGTGAGCAAGAAACTGACCCGAATCCAGCAATACGCCGACACCCTGCGTAGCCAGGCGCACGAATATTCCAACAAGCTGCATACCATCGCCGGACTCATCCAGATCGGGGCTAATGAAGAAGCGCTGGCGCTGATCGGCCAGGAAACCCGTAGCCACCAGAAACTGATACGTCTGCTGCTCGATGCGGTGCCCGATCCGATTCTGGCGGGTTGCCTGTTGGGTAAATACAACCGTGCCCGTGAGTTGGGTCTGCGTCTGAAGATCGATCCGGAAAGCCGCATGACCGAACTTCCGGATCATCTGCCGCGGGAACAGTTGGTAAGCATCTTGGGTAACCTGATCGACAATGCCCTCGAAGCGACTCTGAAACACAAAGGTGTGAACGGAGAAGTCACCTTGTCGATGACCGATCTGGGCAACGACCTGATCTTCGAGGTGGAGGATCAGGGGCCTGGCATTTGTGAATCTGACCAACAGCGTATCTTTGAAAAAGGGGTGAGCAGCAAAGGCAAAGAGGGGCACGGCATCGGCCTGCATCTGGTGAAAAGCCTGCTGAACAACCTGGGCGGCACCATTACGCTGGAGCCAGTGGCGGAAACCGGCAGCCGATTTATCGTTTATATACCGAAGCAAAGGGAGCAGCGCTCCGCTGAGTTCCATTCGGAACAGGACGCGGGGTTATAACAAGAATGAATCCTATTCGAGTAGTAATCGCAGAAGATGATCAACAGATCGCCGAAATTCAGCGGCGTTTTCTGGAACGTATCGAGGGCTTTGAGCTGGTGGGTGTGGCCCACGGCCTGGAAGAAGCGCAGGACCTCACCGATGTGCTGCAGCCGGAATTGCTGTTGCTGGATATCCAGTTCCCTACCGGGACGGGTCTGGAACTGCTAAGAGACTTACGTGCCAACAACAGCGAAACCGATGTAATCCTTATCACCGCCGCTAAGGAGGTGGATACCCTTCAGGCTGCGTTGCGTGGTGGCGTGTTTGACTACATCCTGAAACCACTGGTGTTCGAGCGGTTGCAGGAAACCCTGCAAAGCTACATCAAGCATCGGGAGAAGCTGCAGGCGATGCGCCAGATCGCCCAGAGCGATGTAGATACCATCCTGCCTCGGGGTGTGAGCGGTGCACCGAGCGCACCTGTAGAGAGCCGATTACCGAAAGGGATCGATGCGCTCACGCTGGATAAGATCCGGCAGGTATTTACCGAACAGACTGAATCTTTAAATGCGGAAGAGGTGGGGGAGCAGATCGGTGCCAGCCGGACCACGGCACGGCGTTATCTGGAGTACCTGGTTAGCACCAATGAGCTGAACGCTGAGGTCAGCTACGGCAGTGTGGGACGGCCGGAGCGGCGCTACAAACTGCTTTAAAAAGCAACAGGGCGCGGTAGGCGCCCTGTTTTTTAGATCAATGCTTAACGCAGGTCATCCACCGAATAACCTTCCAGTGCATACGCAGGCAGGTCTTCTTTTTCCGGCACCGGGGTTGGTTTGCCCTCGTCATCAATCGCCACGAACTTAAAAATCGCCTCGGTCACTTTTTCGCGCTGACCGATACGGCCACGGCGTACCCAGGCTTCCACGTGCACGTTGATTGACGTGCGACCCACCGACTCGATATCGGTGTACACACCCAGGATGTCACCCACTTTTACCGGGCGGATAAAACTCATCGTATCCAACGATACGGTTACAACACGGCACTGCGCACGCTGACCGGCGCAGATCCCTGCCGCCATATCCATCTGAGACAGTACCCAGCCACCAAAAATATCGCCTGCCGGGTTGGTATCGGCGGGCATCGCGATCGTACGGGTCGTCAGGCGACCTCGGGTTGTTTCTGTCATTGCAATCGGCCTTGCTTGTTTTATTGAATATTAATTATGCATTCCATTATTCCACTTTAGTTGTAGCGGGGGGAAGGGGAATGCTTCGAGTGGTAAGTCGGTTTCCACACATATCTATGCAAAGAGGCGACTTTTTGCCGGTTTGTGACGTCTGGTTGAGGTAATTCCTGCCGTTTAGCTGAACAGGGGGGGATCTAACTTATTGAAAAACGGTAACGGCGTAAAAACTGGCCCTTACTTTGCTGAATTTTGCAGACAACATGCGAGAAAAGGCCAAATGCTATGGGAACGCAACAGACACGATCACCGGGCATGCTGCATGTAGTAGAGCAGGATTACACTTTCACCGAGTGGGAAAAAGCGGAAGCGCAACAGCTGGTACTGATGGCGCTGGAGACTTACGACGAGGAGGAGCCAGACACGTCCGGTTAGCGGGGTATGATCCATTAACCATAAAAAATTGCAGGGTATCGCTGTTTAAAATAGCGATCTGCTTCTATAGTGCATTACAGCAATACATGACGTGCAGTAGAAGCGATATGGCCTGTTGGGCTCGCCGAATGAATAACGATTACTTTCGACATCCTGTTTGAATCCGATCGAATGCGGTCGAAAGTCAGACGGAGAATCCCGTAAACGCGTGCCAGGTGGGTCGCCTGTTAATTTGTGTTAATTAAGGATGATTACGTTATGCGGTTAACCGCCACAGCACCGTCAGCCCTTTTCACAAATGCTCTGTTAACCCTCGTTTATTTCCTGACTGCGAAGCTGGCTTTAGGCATGGCGGAAGATGGCTACGCCAGTCCATTCTGGCCGCCTACGGGTTTTGCCATTGCCGCCATACTACTGGGGGGATACCGCATGCTGCCCGGCGTATTTTTTGGCGCATTTGCGGTTAACTGGCAGGTGGATCAGCTCAGCCTGACGGCGTTGCAGATCGCGACCGGTAACAGCCTGGAAGCGTTTCTCGCCGGGTATTTGGTCCGTCGATTTATCTCCCGCCGCTATTTCCTCAACTACTATCGCGAGGTGATCCACTTCACCTTGTGTGTGATGTCTGCCGCTGCGTTGGGGGCATCAATTGGCAGCCATGCGGTTACCGATTGGCAGGCGGAGAATCCCCTCTCACAGTGCCTGCATATCTGGAAAGTGTGGTGGTTGGGGGATGTTGTGGGCGCTTTGGTGTTTGCACCTCTCATCCTCTCCTTTGCCCGCCAGTACAAAGCCCCGCAACGAAACTGGCGGGAAATCGTGTTGTTTGTTGTGCTGGTTGTTGGCGTGGGTGGCATCGTATTCGGCGGTTGGGGCTCCATTGTAATGGATAACGCGCCGTTTGCGTTTTTGCCGCTGCCGCTGCTGGTGGCTGTAGCCTATCGCTTTGTGCATCGCGGCAGTGCGCTAAGTGTGATGTTCCTGGCACTCTCTGCCATCAACGGTACGTTGGCAGGGTACGGTCCCTTTGTCTCCGATGATATTCCCCATTCCCTGCTGCTTCAGCAGGTATATGTGTGCTGCCTGGCCTTGTGCGGCTTGTTGCTGTGTGCGGTGATTCACGAACGGGAGCGGGCGCAGCAGGCCTTGCAGCGCTTATCCAACCGACTGGAGGGACAGGTCCAGCGGGCGACCCATGAACTGGTTGAAAAGAACGCCACTTTGCATGAAAAGCAGCGGGAGCAGGCGAGCCTGATTGTTGATCTGCGTACCAGTGAAAACCGGTACCGCGCCATCTTTGAAAATGCGCCGGAAGCCGTGGTGCTGTTCAGCCTGAACACTTTCCGTTTTGTGGATGCCAATGACAATGCGCTGTCGCTGTTTGGTTATACCCACGAACAGATGATGAATTTGTCGGTAGACGACATCTCGCCACCAAATCAGCCCAACGGGGAATCATCGGCTGAAATGGCGCTAGCCTATATTGATCGGGCAATGATGGGCGAGTCTTGCTGCTTCGAGTGGCAGCATCTCAATGCAAAAGGTTACGGCGTGCAGTGTGAGGTCCGTCTGGTGCTGTTTCCGTCGCGCGAAGACCGTTTGGTTCGTGGCAGCATCACCGTGATCGAAGACCGGGTGAAGGCAGAGGAACGCCGTCGACTCACTGCCAAACTGTTCGTGAACACATCCGAAGCGGTCATCATTACCGATAACGCGCAAAACATCATCGAAGTGAACGACGCCTTCTGTCGCATCAGCGGTTATACCGCACAGGAAGTCATGGGGCAGCCGCACCAGACCTTCGTGTTTGCACCCCAGGAAGAGGAACTCTACCGCCAGGTCTGGCACGTGGTGGAAGAGAAAGGGCGCTGGCAGGGCGAGGTCCTTGGCTGTCGCAAGAACGGTGAATTCTATCCCAAGAGTCTTACCTTAAGCGAAGTGCGCAGCAGTGATGGTCGTGTGACGCACTATCTCGGGCAGTTTACCGACATCACCGAAGCCAAGGCGAAAGAGGAGCGGTTGATCGAACTGGCCACCTTCGATCACCTGACCGGGCTGTATAACCGCAACGCTTTTTTGCAGCACCTGAAACAGGCGATTGCTGACTCAAACCGTTCAGGCCGTGAATTTGCCGTGTTGTTTATCGATCTGGACGGCTTTAAGCGGCTCAACGATTCGTTAGGGCATGATTTTGGTGACCAGGTCATTCGGATTGCTGCCGAACGTCTGCAGCAGAATACCCGTGTCAACGACCTGGTGTCGCGCCTCGGCGGGGATGAGTTCACCCTGCTGGTGAAGGAACCGCAGGCCGGAATTGATCAGGCGCGGCTGGCGGAGAAGGTGCTGACCACACTGGCGGAACCCTATCAGGTGGGTGATAAAACAATACACCTCACCGCCAGCATCGGTATCAGCCGCTATCCTGCGGATGGCAGTGAATGCAAGGAGTTACTGCGCACGGCTGATATGGCCATGTACCGTGCCAAGAACGGCGGCAAGAACAGCTATCAGTTCTACACCACCGAGATGAAAGCGCAGGTGCAGCGCCATCTCCGGTTGGAGACTGAGTTGCACGATGCGCTGGTACGGAATGAGTTCTGTTTGCACTACCAGCCGCAGATCGACCTGAACACTGGGCGATTGGTTGGCATGGAAGCGTTGATCCGCTGGCAACACCCTGAGCAGGGATTGCTATTCCCGGGGGATTTCATCGACGTGGCGGAACAGAGTGGACTGATCTGTGATATCGGCAACTGGGCGTTGCATGAAGCCTGTCGCCAGGCTCGGATTTGCCAGCAGGAAACCGACCAGGCGATTCTGGTGGCGGTTAACCTGTCGACCCGTCAGTTCCATGACCCCGGGATCTTGCTGGATCAGGTAGATCACGCGCTGAGTTCGAATGGCCTGCCCGCATCCATGCTGGAGCTGGAGATTACCGAAAGTATGTTGATGGAGGATGTGCAAGCAGCACTGGATACGCTGGTCGCTTTGCGTGACAAGGGCATCAGTATCGCCATCGACGACTTTGGTACCGGCTACTCCTCGCTGGCTTACCTGAAGCAGTTTGCGGCGGATAAGCTGAAGATCGACCGTACCTTTGTGCGGGACTTGGAGCACGATCCCGATGACGCGGCTATCATCTGCGCCACCGTCGCGCTGGCGCACAGCCTGAAACTCCAGGTCATCGCTGAAGGTGTTGAGAACGAGGCGCAGAAGAGCTTCTTGATCGGACTGGGCTGTGACGAGATGCAGGGCTATTTGCTGGCGAAACCGATGCCGCCGGAAGAACTGATCGACTTTATCCTCGCATACCATTGCGAAACCGATGAACCGTTGGTCTACGATATCTGATGGTCTAACCGTTTTGGCGAAAGTTGGCGACTTTAGTGCAGGAAGTCAGCTATAAAGTGGGCCTTAGCTCACAAAAAAGAACACCGATACATAGTGGCAACCGCTGCCCGCCATGGTGAACAGGTGCCAGATGCCATGGGCATGGCGCATGCGTCCATCGCGCAAGTAGAACAGAATACCCAGGGTATAGAAGAGCCCGCCGGCCAATAGCCAGATAAAGCCGCCCAGAGGAAGTACTTCGAGTAGTGGCACAATGGCGATCACCATCAACCAGCCCATCACCAGGTAGATCAACAGTGAATGCCAGCGTGCCCGGCGGCGGTGGATAAATTCCAGTGTCATACCGAGCAATGCCAGACCCCAGACCAGGCCAAACAGCAGCCAGCCCCAAAAGCCGCGCAAGCTCACCAGGGTAAATGGTGTGTAGGTGCCCGCAATCAACAGGTAGATCGCCTGATGATCCAGTTTACGGAACAGTTCTTTCAACTTGCCGCGCAGGCTGTGATAGAGGGTGGAGGTGACATAGAGCAGCACCAGACTGACACCGTAAATGGCAAAGCTGGTGATCTGCCAGGGGTCGCCTTGTCGGGCAGCATGGACGACCAGGACCACGAGCCCCACCAGTGCGGCGAGCGCTCCGACCAGGTGGGTAATGCTGTTAAACCGCTCACCTTTGTACATCGCTCTTTTTCCGAAACATACTGTTAGCTATGACAGCGTTCGGAAGTGGTGGGTTCGGTATGGTCGCCAGGCTTACCTGAGTCGTTAGCGCTTCTTGCTCTTGTAGTACTTCTTCTTACGTGGCTTCTGGCGCTCGGGCTGATCAACAAACTCAAAGTCGATCTTGCGCTGGTCCATGTCGATCTTCACTACACGGATTTCAACCGTATCGCCCAGGCCGTAGCTGGTGCGGGACTGATCACCCACCAGACGCTGCTTGGCTTCGTCAAAGTGGTAGAAGTCACTTTTCAGGTTGGAAACATGGATCAGGCCTTCCACCTGAATATCCTCGATCTCGATAAATAGACCAAACTTGGCCACGCTGCTGATAATGCCGGTGAAGGTATCACCGATAAAATCCTGCATGTACTCACACTTCAGCCAGGCTTCCACATCCCAACTGGCCTGATCGGCGCGGCGGGAGGCTTCGGAACAATGTTCGGCCAGAATCAGCATCGCCTGCATGTCGTACGGGTACGCCTTAGTCGGTTCCAGACGCGGTGCATTTTTCACCCGCTGTACCGGATCGGTGCCCTTGCCGGTAATGCGTTTCAGCGCACGGCGGAAGGCGCTGCCGGTTTCGTTGCGGCGGATTACCGAACGGATTGCACGGTGTACCAGCAGGTCCGGGTAACGACGGATCGGCGAAGTGAAATGTGCGTACGCCGAGTAGGCCAGACCAAAGTGGCCCTGGTTATCCGGGCTGTATTCCGCCTGGCTGAGGGAGCGTAGCATCATGGTGCGGATGATGTGTGCATCGCTGCGATCCCCAAGGGAAGTCAGCAGCTTGTCATAATCCGCTGGTGTTGGTTTATCACCGCCACCCAGGTTCAGCCCACGCTCGCCGAGAAAGGCGCGCAGGTTTTTCAGTTTCTTCTCCAGGGGGCCGTCATGGATACGGTACAGTGCCGGGATCTGCAGTTTTTCCAGAAAGCCCGCAGTTGCCACGTTGGCGCAGAGCATGAACTCTTCGATCATCTTGTGGGCGTCGTTGCGCACGACCGGCACGATCTGCTCGATCTTGCGGTTTTCATTAAAGCGGAACTGCACTTCGCGGGTTTCAAAGTCGATGGAACCGCGTTTGCTACGTGCCTTGCGCAGGGCGCCGTACAGCTTATGTAACTCCTGCAGGTGTGGCACGATCGCCTTGTGGTTGTGGGCGACCTGTCTGCCAAGGCCTGAGCTGGAGTCGGACAGCAGTGCGCCGACCTGGGTGTAGGTTAGGCGTGCATGGGAGTGAATCACCCCTTCAGCGAAGCTGAAGTCGGTCATCTTGCCCGCGCTGTTGATCGCCATCTCACACACCATCACCAGACGGTCCACTTTGGGATTGAGCGAGCAAAGTCCGTTGGAGAGGGCTTCCGGTAGCATCGGCACCACATGGCCCGGGAAATACACCGAGGTGCCACGCTCGCGGGCTTCGATATCCAGTGCGCTGTCGGGTTTTACGTAGTGGGAGACATCGGCAATCGCCACATACAATGTCCAGCCGCTACCGCTTTTCTCGCAATAGACGGCATCGTCAAAATCGCGGGCGTCTTCGCCATCGATGGTTACAAACGGCAACTTACGCAGGTCTACGCGGTGTTCTTTATCTGCGGCCGCAACCTGTTTACCCAGACTTTCGGCCGCCTTGAGCGCATCCTGTGGCCAGCGGTGGGGAATGTCGTGGCTGCGCAGTGCAACATCGATCTCCATGCCCGGAGCCATGGAGTCGCCCAGCACTTCGGTCACACGGCCGGTGGCATTGTAACGGCTGCATGGTTGCTCCAGGATCTCTACTGAGATGTATTGGCCCAGTTTCGCACCCGCCAGATCCTCTTCATCGATATCGATTTCGTTGGTGATGCGGCGGTTTTCCGGTTCCAGGAAGTAAACGCCGTCCTCGTCCTGCGCCAGACGGCCAACCAGCTGTGTGGTGTTGTGCTCCAGCACCTTAACGATCTTGCCTTCTTCACGGCCACGGCGATCCACACCGCTGATGCGCACCTGCACCCGGTCGCCGTCAAATACCGACTCCATCTGTTTATTAAACAGGAACAGATCGTCGCCACCTTCATCGCGGGACAGGAAGCCAAAGCCGTCAGGGTGACCAATCACCGTGCCGGTCACCAGCTCCTCGGCACGCAGTACGCTGTAACCCTTGCGTGGGTGGAAGATCACCTGGTTGTCACGCTCCATCGCACGCAGGCGACGGCGCAGGGCTTCCTGTTCCTCTTCGCTATACAGTTGCATCGCTTCTGCCAACTGGTAGCGGTTCAGGGAGGTGTCGTGTTCATTTAGCAGGCCCAGGATAAAGTCACGGTCTGGGATCGGGTGGCTGTATTTCTCTTTGTCTGAGGATTTAATCGCCCCAGAAAATTGCTTACTCATTCTCATTTCTCAAAAAAGCCACAATCGGTGCGTGATGTGCGTTATGAAATGCGGTGTAAAAACAGTTCAGATAAACGCGGCAGCGATGCTGGCTGGTGTCACTCAACGCATTGAATGACGTCAATTCGGCTGACACACGCACAACGCGGAATGTCGATGACTCATGCCAGGCCTTCTACCAGGCCTCTCGGGGCATGTGGGTGACTTAACGGCTTATGGCCTGGAAGTGTGTTGGCACATCAACGGCGTTCTAGCGGATAGGTCGGTTGCTTAAAAGCAGCGAATACGGCCAAAAACAACAATCAACTGAAAGTATGGTGCACGTATGTTGCAAAGATCTTTAAGCGCGGGAAATAACACTGGAATTCAAAACTGCGGGGCGGGAATACTGAAGCAGTAAAACGGCGTGCGGAGATTTAAAAATAGAATTGTTTCTCGATAGCGCACAATCTACAGCACGCTGGTTAATTGTCAACCAGTTTTGCGGAAAGATGGGCCCACACCTTGTGTAGCCCATAGCGTGGACCACGCTTCATCGTCCTGTGATATTGCTCTGATATCCGGCAAGAGGAGGCCGTGACGTTTTTGTGATACCTGCCTGCTAGACTTCCTCATAATCCGATAAAACAGTGGCGGCGCCCTGTGGGGCGCTCGGTTGCGTCATGGAAAAGAATATCCTGGTCATCGAAGACAATAGGGATATTGCACAGCTGGTGATGGTTAACCTGCGTGATAAACACCTGCACGTTGAACATGCTGATAACGGCAGCACAGGTCTTGCCCGAGCGATGAGTGGGCGATACGACCTGGTGATACTGGACCTGATGCTGCCGGAGGTGGACGGTCTCGATATCTGCCGTAACCTGCGCAGCGAAAAGGTCTATACACCAATCCTGATGCTGACCGCACGCACCTCCGAACTGGATCGGGTGCTCGGCCTGGAAGTGGGGGCCGATGACTATCTCACCAAACCCTTCAGCGTGCCGGAGCTGGTGGCACGGGTGAATGCCATTCTGCGCCGCTCGGATCAATATCAACCGGTGAAAGCAGGGCCGCAGCATTCCCCGCTGCAATTTGGTCACCTTCGGATCGACCCGGAAACCCGTCAGGTACGTGTGCACGATACCCCCATCGAGCTGACTGCCAAAGAGTTTGATCTGCTGTGGCATTTTGCCAGCAACCCCGAGCGCGTATTCACCCGCGAACAGCTGCTCGATAGCGTGTGGGGGTATGGCTACGAAGGCTACGATCACACCGTTAATTCCCACATCAACCGTCTGCGCGCCAAGATCGAGCCCGACCCGGCCAAACCGCGTTATGTGATGACCGTGTGGGGTGTGGGCTACAAGTTCTCCGGGCGTGACAGTGGTGGGTATGCCGAGCCATGTTAAAGACCTTGTACAGCCGTTTGGCGTTAACCCTGTTTCTACTGCTCTGCGCGGTGGGAGTGCTGTTTATTCAGTTGATCGGGCACTCGGCCACTATGTACCAGCAGGAGGTGGTGCAGAAACTGAACCGCGAGTTGGCGGATCATATCGTGGATGAGTATTCACTGATTCAGGGGCGTCAGATCAATCGTGAGGCGCTGGACCAGCTGTTCCATCATCTGATGGTGATCAACCCAAGTATCGAACTTTATCTGCTCGATGAGCAGGGGCTGGTGCTAGGGTATTCCGCACCCGAAGGTAAGGTGAAGCGGGCACAGGTCGCACTCGAACCGATCCGGCAGTTTATGGAGAGTAACGCACCCTATCCGTTGGAGGGGGATGACCCGCGTAATCTGGCCGGGCAGAAGGCGTTTTCCGTAGCGCCCATATTTGATGGCGAGCAGACACAGGGATACCTCTACATCATCCTGGGTGGCGAACAGTTCGATCATGTGATGGCGATGCTCGGACAGAGTTATATCCTCGACTCCTCCCTGCAGGTGTTTCTGATTGCGCTGGCGGTTGCGCTGATCGGAGGATTGCTGGTGTTCGCTGTCCTGACCCGACGCCTGCGCCAACTGGGCAACATCATGCGCCAGTATGGCAACGGCCAGCAGCAGGATGATGCGACACTGCGATACCCACGCCGGTCAAACGACGAAATCGACAGGTTGGGCCAGCAGTTCAACGCCATGGCGGATAGGATCAGCGAGCATGTGGGGGAGCTGAAGCGGGTCGACAGCCTGCGCCGCGAGATGGTGGCCAATATCTCCCACGACCTGCGTACACCGCTTACCACCTTACGGGGTTACCTTGAAACCCTCGATCTGAAACACGATCAACTGACGGAACAGGAGCAGCGCCAGTATCTGCAAACGGCGCTGAGCCACAGCAAGCGGTTGGGCATTATGGTGGAGGAGCTGTTTGAGCTGGCGCGTCTGGATTCCTGCGAATCGGTGATCTATGCCGAGCCGTTTTCTATGTGTGAGCTGGTACAGGATGTAGCCCAGAAATACCAGCTGCGGGCACAGGAGAGGTCGATCAGCCTGGAAGCCAGTCTGAACCCGGAAACCCCGCCGGTCTACGGTGATATCGCCATGATGCAGCGGGTGCTGGAAAACCTGCTGGAAAACGGCCTGCGCCATACGCCTGCCGGTGGCGCTGTCCGTATCCGCGTGGATGTGGATTCCGGTAATGTGGTGGTTCAGGTGGCGGATACCGGCTGTGGCATCCCGGAAGAGGATATACCGCACGTATTCGAGCGTTTCTACCAGCGTGATTCCAGTCACTATGACGCGGACAACGCCGGCCTGGGGCTGGCCATCGTCTGGCGTATCCTCGAACTACACGGCAGTGCCATCCAGGTCCACAGCAAGCCGCAACAGGGCACCATCTTTCTCTTTCGTCTTCCCCTCTAACGACTATTTTTCGATGTGATCAATTTGTGAACATTTCGTGATCAGCGTGTGAACGCGACAGGTAACAATAAAGCCCGGTAGAAAAACAAAAAGGGGATGATCATGACTCTTTTAAAACAAGTCGGGAGCACCTGTCTGATCTTTGGTGCACTGGCGTTGCCGTTTACAGCAGAAGCAAAACCCCGTGAAGATGGCCGCGGTACCGGGCCGGTGATCTTCGTGACCTCTCAGGGCCTCTATTACGACTCCATTGTGCTGACCGACCTGCCGCCGATGAAAGGCCGGTTTCAGGAATTGGTTGCGGGCATGAACGGTCTGGAAACCGAATACGGTCCCGGAGAACCGGGCCATCTGGGTGGCCGCTGGTGGATGGATTCCAATGAGAACGGCGTGATGGATCTGGAAGATGCCTACTTTATGTGTCCATTGCTGGGGCCGGGACGCGAAACGCCTTAGGCTTTGCGTCTCACGCGATGTGTTCCCAGTACGGCTCAATCAGGATGAAAGACTGTCTCACAGATCGCCTATATCCACGCCTGAAAAACGTGGCTGTAGGCGATATCCCCCGCCACATAAAACAGCAACACCGCCATAGCGAGATTCAGTACCCGAAAATAGCTGGGTTTGCTGATCCATCCGCTCAGATATCTGCCCATCAGCATGTAGACGGTTGGCGCACCAAACGCCATCGTTGCCAGAACCAGTGACCAGAACAGAATCGCCATACCGCTGATCTCCGCTGCCGGAAACTGCACCGTGGTGATTGGCAAGATCGCAATCGGCGCTTTGGGATTGAGTAACTGCATCAGGAGCCCTGAGCGAAACGTCAGCGTGGCGTCTGGCTGTGAGCACGCGCTTACCTTCACATTGGCGCGGGCGATCTTAAATGCCAGATATGCGATATAGATACACCCCAGCACGCTGATCACAATCTGGTATTTCGGTGAAACCAGCCATGCGCCGGTATACCCAAACAGCACGAACAGCAGCAACATCGCACAGCCTACCCCGATACAGAATTTCAACCGGGTGTGAGTATTCAGCCCGGTATTTAGGCTCAGCAGATTAACCGGGCCTGGGGTGTACATAATGCCAAACGCGTACGCGAGTATTTCAACCATCGTGAAATCCCTGGAAGTAAAAGAGAGTTTTGGATTGGGTGATAGTAAGGAACTACTTACCGATAAAGTGCTGCTGGTACTGACGTGGTGTCATACCGTAGATCGGCTTGAAGCGCCGGTTGAAATGGCTAAGGTCGCTGAAGCCGTAGTCAAACACCACATCCTCAAGTAGTTGGCCTGTTTCCAATGCCTCGCGTGCTCTGTTGATACGGCAGTTGATGATGTACTGGTGTGGCGTGATGCCATACTGCTGCCGGAACATACGCAGGAAGTGGTACTTGGAGAGGCTCGCCTGCGCGCTGATTTCATCCAGCGACATCTCATCCATCAGGTTGGCGTGGATATAGTCCCGTGCCTGCAGCAGCAAACGGTCGACCTTACGCACCACACGATCCGGTGAGTACTCGCCGTAACACTGTGCGATCCGCGCCGCCAACTGATATAGCTCGCACTCCTGCTGCAGCTTGTTGTCGCTTTTGCTTTTGCTTTCGCCTTCCAACAACAGCGCCATATTCAGAATGCGCTGGCGAAGCTGCGCATCACTGATCAGCGTATCGGCAATACGGAAATCCCGGCTCTGTGTTACCCCGGCGGTCTCCAGCATTGGTTCCAACTGATCCGGATGGATATAGAGCATTCGGTAACGCAGGGCATCGTCTACGCCGGAGTGGCCGTCGTGCACTTCACCGGGATTAAACACAATGATGTTGCCCGGCAGGCTGCGGTGGAAAGCGCCGCTGGAGAAGAAATCCTGACGACCGGCCAGTGTCACACCAAACGAAAACTCCTCGTGGGCATGTTTGCCGTAGGAGAAGTCGTCGATCTGTGCGCGCAGTGCCGTCACCTGCTCAAGGTGTTGGCTTTTGGCGAACTGGAACTGGTTGTCTGGTTTCATGATCCTTAATGCTCTGACCACATCAAAATTACCGGAAGTGATGTTGATCAGTGTAGGGGAGGGCCACCCAGGATGACTAGAACGAAATTGCGGAGTTTTGGCTCAACCCCGTTGAAACAACAAACCTCTATTGTGATCCGTCTACGGTTGCGGTTTTCTGCCTACCAGCTCGGGGCTGGCAGGTGCGGATGCGATCCAGTGGGGCGTTTGACGCATATGTTCAAAGTAAGTGTTTAGATGCGGGAAGGGCGCCCAATCAAATGGGATCATCTCTTTAAAAAACTCAACGTGAATGATCGAGTAGTCCGCCAGCGTGATCGTATCACCGACCATGTAACGTCGGTCTTGCAGGTGAGCATTCAACACTTGAGAGAACCTTGCTAGCTGATCGGTAGCCCACTCTATAACTGCGGGATTTCCCGGCGTGCCGAGAAAGTTGGGTTTGGCGATGGACTCAAAGGCCAGGGTGCCGAAGGCTTGGTTAAAGTGGGCCAGCTCCCAGCACTGCCATCTGGTGATGTCTGCCCTGAGCTTAAGATCTTTCGGATAAAGACTCTCATCCCCCGCCTTATCGGCAAGATATTGCATGATCGCGTTGGATTCCCACAGGTTCAGATCACCATCAACCAACGTTGGCACCATGGCATTGGGGTTTAACGCTGTGTACTCCGGGCGGCGGGTATCACCCGCAAAAAGATCCAGGTATTCAATCTCCATATCAATGCCGGTATGGTTTACGACGGCAAGCACTTTACGCGAATTCGGTGAACCTTCGATGGCGTATAACTTCATCTCTATTCTCCCTGATTAAATTTACTTGTTTTTTACAAGCTAATTTCACCGTAGTTAGATAGCTTGTTTTTTGCAAGTTAAATTATGGCAAGGTACTCTTTGCCTTATGGTTGATAAAAAAACGAAAAATTGGGCGGGTTGCCCCATCCGCTTTGGGATGAGTCAGTTCGGCGACAAATGGAGCTTCCTGATCATCCGTGATCTGATGTTCAAAGGGCGCCGGTATTACAATGAGTTTTTGGAAGCGGGCGAAGGAATATCAACCAACATACTGGCCAGCCGCCTCGCTGATCTGGAGCACAACGGCATAATCAGCAAACGTCAGGACACCGAGAAACGCTCAAAAAACATCTACCGGTTGACGGAAAAAGGCATTGAGCTGATGCCGATGATGTTAGCGATGATCGACTGGGCTGAAAAATATGATGATCAAACCGAAGTCCCGGCTGAATTTATCAACAAGCTTCGTGATTCCCCTGAGAAGCTCCGTCAGGAGCTATTAAATCAACTGGAAGACTAGCGCAGCTGTAGCGGCATGCATGCTGGCCCCAGGTTATCCACTTGGGATAGCAGCCGACCAGCAGGTATTCAGGTATACGTGAGCGCTGGTTGGCACTCTGTCGAAACCTGCGAGCAGGAATTTCGATAATCTTGTCCAAGTGCTGGTTGAAGCGATTTGGATGGCTGAATCCTGACCAGGCTTCTGCCTTCGCGGTACCCGTGTCGCCAATCCTAGGCGGATTAACCTCAGAAACACTCCAAAATAGTGTAACCTTTATCTAATAACGCTGTCTTACAGCCCGACGTGACTGACTGCACTCAATACCGTAGTGGGCACAGCGCTCTTTTTTGGTCGATCTATTGGTAAAACAAGGCTCATGACATTGTTGGACTTTATCAAAACCAAGCTCTTTCTATTTGCGCTCTTCATCTACAGCCCGTGGGCGATGGCGGGTATCAACCTCTTTAAAGACGAACACGGCAAAACCAACTGGCAGCACCTGGCGAACTGGAGTAGCGGTACGCTGATCATCATCCTGACGATCACCGTCACCTACCTGTTTATCGCTCGTCGCAAAGCCTTCATTGCCAACCGCGAGCTGAACGCCATCCGCAAAGAGCTGGAAATGCGTGTGCAGGAACGTACCGCGACTCTGCAGGAGACCAACAAAGCGCTGGAATCGGAAGTGTCCCAGCACGTGGTTACCGCCGATCAGCTGCGTGAATCCGAGTCTTACATCAAAGATATCCTCACCTCGATGCCGCTGATGCTGGTGGGCCTCGATAAAGAAGGTCGTGTCACCCACTGGAACCGCATGGTGGAGGAGCTGTCCGGTGTGCGCTCTGAAGACGCGCTGGGTAAAACCCTGTGGGAAGCCTACCCAACTATGACGGTGGTGCCGGAGCATATCCAGCAGGCGATCGAGCAGAAGAAAACCATCCACCTTAAGCAGAGCATGCGTAGCCTGCGCCACTTCGACATCACCATCTATCCACTGCAGGGTGACTACGAAGGTGTGGTAATCCTGGTGGATGACGTAAGTAAGGAAAAAACCGCCGAGAACCTGCTTATCCATAACGACAAGATGTCCTTTATGGGTGAAGTGGCGTCAACCATGGCGCACGATATCAACCTACCGCTGCAAGCAATCCTGATGGACCTGCGCCGTTTCCACAATGTCCTGGCAGACAGTCAGCAGCAGGGTGGTGGCGCCCAGAACGAACTGCTGGAAGAGATTGCCAAGGATATGTCGAACCGTGGTGATCAGGTGTCCAAGATCATCAACAACCTGCTGACCTTCTCCCGCAGCCGTCACAGCGAGAAACAGCTGACCAATATGGTCGATGTGATGGAACACACGGTTGATCTGGGTAAAGAGGTGATCTCCGGTGACGATACCTTGTCCTTCAACCAGGTGAAGCTGGACTGGCAGGTTGAAAAGAATCTGCCGCAGGTGGCCTGTTACATCACCGAAATACAACAGGTATTTCTGAGTCTGTTCCGTCACTCCATGATGGCATTGCAGCAGCGTGCCTCTAAAGAGGAGTTCGAACCGACCATCAAGATCGTGCTGGCGCAGGGCTACGACAGTTTCTGGATCAAGATTCAGCACAACGGTATTGGCCTGAGCAGTGATGAGCAGATGGGGCTGTTTGAGCCGTACTTCAGCGACAACGAGGAAGCAGAAGGGTTTGATGCAGGTACGCACCTGTCGTTCTCGTACTACATCATCACCGAACAGCATCAGGGCCACATGGCAGTAACCTCCGATCCTACCGTGGGTTCTACCTTCCATATGGAACTGCCGCTGCCGCAGTAATCAGTTCTGAATTATTCGGGCCAGGGTGCAATAGGTGATGCTATTGCACCTTAGGCCATTACCGAATCCAGCTATCAAATAACAACGTACTCAGGGATCTTAACCCTACACAAACGGAAGCAATTACTATGTCTAAAACCGTTGTAATTACCGGTGCCAATCGCGGTATCGGACTGTCCTTTTGCCGACTGTACAAGGCCCAAGGTTGCACTGTGTATGCCGCATGCCGTAACGCATCCCCGCAGCTGGTTGAACTGGGTGTTGAGGTAATTGACGGCGTTGACGTATCAGAGCAGCAGGGGATTGCACGTCTGGTATCCGCGTTGGATGGCGTGAGTATTGATCTGCTTATCAACAACGCGGGCATTCTGCGCAATGAGGTTTTGGGACAGATCGATCAGGATTCAATCCGCAAGCAGTTTGAGACCAACGCGCTGGCGCCGTTGATGGTGACCGAAGCCCTGATGAACAACCTGGCTGAAAACGCTAAAGTCGCTCTGATCACCAGTCGCATGGGATCGGTTGCTGATAACACCAGTGGTGGCCGCTACGGTTATCGCATGTCCAAAGCCGCGTTGAATATTGCCGGTATGTCTCTGTCACATGATCTGAAAGGGCAGGGTGTAGCTGTAGCTATTCTTCATCCGGGGCTGGTGGGTACGGAGATGATCGGTGGTCACGGCGACATCACCCCTGACCAAGCGGCAGAGCGCCTGGCGCAGCGTATTGAAGAGTTAAACCTGAGCAACAGCGGTACCTTCTGGCACTCCAACGGTGATGTGCTGCCTTGGTAAATGGGTAATCGTGTAGGGTGCATTTGTAGGGCTGCCTTTAGGCTGCCGGCACCCTAAAGGGTGCCCTACAATCGATCCCCAAACGCCCAACCAATCCCCTCACGAAAAGATCGCTTCGCCTTTCTGATCAATAAAGATCTTCGCTTTCTCGTGTGCCCGCTGCACACACACTTCCTCCGCTGCCACCCGATCCACCAAAGAGAAGCTATGCTGCTTGTCTTTCTTCGAGATATTGCCGCTGATCCGGTAGTGGTTACCGACCTGTTCAGGCGTAGCCATAATCGTAAAACCCTTATAGCGCACAGCGCCTTCGGGCAGGGGAGCGAAGAAAGATTTCAGTGCGGACAGTAAGCTCATGGTGAACCTCCTAATTTTTGTTATCTTTCGATACTAGAAAGGGCGCGATACAAAGGGGAAGGGAGTAGGTACCAAAGCAGTAAGCAGTCGGTGCTAATTGAGTACGGGGATCACATTGGGTTCAGGAATTGAAAACTGAACATGTGCGTTAAGTTGTACAAGTTTTGAGCATGAATTAGACTTGTCCTGTAAGTAGTACAACTTTAAATGCGAGAATATTATGCGAGTCGTATCCTTTAGTGATGCACGCAGCCGGTTAAAGTCCGTGCTGGATGAGGTGGTAGACGATGCCGATTGCACAGTTATCACCCGCAGGGATGCCGAAGATGCGGTGGTGATGTCACTGGATCATTACAACAGCTTGATGGAAACGGTTCATCTGCTGAAATCACCGGCGAACGCTGCACACCTCAATCGATCTATTGAACAATACAAAAATGCTCAGGTGACGGAGAGAGAGCTTATAGATGAGTAGGCTTCTGGCATGGACGGATGAAGCCTGGGCAAGCTACCTGTACTGGCAAACTCAGGATAAGAAGACGCTAAAAAGAATCAATAGACTGATTCAAGACACTCAGCGATCCCCGTTCGAAGGGATCGGCAAACCGGAAGCACTGAAGGAGAACTTATCGGGCTTCTGGTCTCGCCGCATCGACGATACACACCGCTTGGTGTATGCCGTGGATGATCGGTATATCACGGTAATTTCTTGTCGGTATCATTACTGAAGACAATAGAATGCCTAAGAGTTGCTAAATGAAACCTAGATTTATAACCGCCCCCATCATCTTTGACTAAAGACCATAGGTTTGTTGTACGGCACCTGTACGATGCTCGGCACTCTCTGCTAGAGTTGTCCTCTAAATGGATGGAGTTACTCGAAATGAGTACTCGAAGAACAATTGGAAATAAGCAGGAAGGAACATGCTCATAGACATGGATAATGGACTGGTCACCTTTTTTGAAGTTGAAGCTTGTGGGTTTTATCGCCTCAAGCAAGATGCCAGAGAGTTGGATCACAAGTTTGGTGATATGACTGCACTCGTAAAGGACCTTGAACGCTGGCTAACTGGGAAAAAGTTCGAGCAAACCCTTCCTTGGAGAGTAGAGGATTTTCCTCTTAGAGTTAAAACATATTGTCGCGGATTAGCTATAGACCCTGATACTAACGACGCTGTAATTGTAATCTATCGATCAGTAGGTGATAACTCTGGGAATATTCATGGAATTAAAGTTGGTTCTGCTGTAGGTCCAGATGAGAAGGGAACTATCGTTGCCGGATCAAGTGAAGATGGTGAGGAAATAATCTGGGGGCAACCTTGTTACTACTGGATTATCCCAGAAAAGAATAAAATTGCTTCTATCAGGTTTCCACACTCTTCATCTGATACTCCTAAGCTCTCTTCATACATCAAGGACTTCGTAAATAACCATAGCAGTTTTGGCGAGCGAAATAAGTCTGAAAGTGTTAGGGAGAATCCCGCAGATCCTACTAGGAAGATTAAAATTACAAGGACAAACTTCCCTTATGGCGAGGGTAAAGATAAGTGCAACTGTATTTTTAAGTTTTCAGCGAAAGAGTTAAGACTGAAAACGTTGAAAGAAGATCTTGATCAGCTACATGAAAGAATAACTCATACAATTATTAGAGATAGTATTACGGCTACTATCCCTGATACCCGTACCCCGTTCTTCCAGATTGGTAGTCAAATACTGCCTTCAGTCTTTGGACCTAGTGGTAAGTTTGAAAAAGCCAAACATGTTGAGGTTATCGTGGACGGGTCGCCGTCTCGTAAGGAGCTTTATAAGCTTTATGAACAACAAGCCGGTGAGGAAAATAAGGACTGGAGGAACATAGGTTTTAAGACTGAAGGTGCCAATGGACCGACTACCTGGATTCAAGACTATGTTCCTGAATCAGTGAATTCATCTGCTATTGCCGTGCCACCGCATTGAATATAACCACATTCTTTACCACCACTCGATCTTATCCGGATTCTGCCGCCGCATCTGCGCTACTGCAGCATCATTCACCGTCTTCTCCGACGTTTTTTTGCTCTGAATGCTATCGGGAACCACAAAACATCCTGCCATGCATGGCGCTTTGTGGCTTGGCGGTTGAACGAGGTG
>NZ_CAXRBQ010000077.1:0-9880 GCF_964228735.1 Pontibacterium sp.
GTGGCCGAGCATTAAGAATCCCATATACCGCAATGGGTGCGTGGTACTACAATCTGCGCGACAAATTGGGTATCTGATCAACGGACTGATCTCTGACATCAGCACCGTGATCAGGTCCCGGGGGATCAGTGCCCAAAGCGGATCGACTTCTGCACCAAAGTCACCCCACCCGTGCACTGAACACCCTGGATTGCGGTGCTGTAGAACACCAAAAATCTAAATAAAAACTATAAGTAAAGGTCTATTCATGAGTACGAACGTTGCAGAACCAAACACTGCACAGCTGGACAGCACCTCGCAGGGTGTGAGCCAACCAACCCGCTGGCTTGTTTTCTACGGCGCCATCATGGCGTGTTTCGCTTACCTGTCCACGCAGCACGTTGATGGTGAATCCTACGGCTTTCACAGCCTGCTGCCCGCACTACTGATCCTGGTGGTTGCCGTAATCACCAAGAAACCGCTGGAATCTATCTTCGCCGGGATCGTTGCCGGTCTATTGCTGCTCGATCCAACCAATATCGTCACCGGACTGGGCGACATCTCCATGAGCGTGGTGATGGACGAGACCATCGCCTGGATCGTGCTGGTCTGCGGCATGATGGGTGGTCTGATCAACATGCTGGAACGCGGCGGCAGCGTACTGAGCTTTGGCGAGTTGTTGGCCCGTCGTATCAAGACCAAGCGCGGCACCATGCTGACCACCTGCTTCCTCGGTGTGATGGTTTTCATCGATGATTACCTGAACTCGCTGGCAGTCTCCGCCTCTATGAAAAACCTGACCGACCGCTACAAGATCTCCCGCGAGAAGCTGTCGTTCCTGGTGGACTCCACTGCTGCACCTGTCTGCATCCTGGTACCGGTATCTACTTGGGCGGTGTACTTCGCAGCGCTGCTGGAAGAGAACGGCGCGACCGAGGAAGGCAAAGGCATGTCCCTCTACATCGACGCGATCCCTTACATGGCGTATGGCTGGGTAGCACTGTTTGTGGTGTTCCTAGTTGCTGCAGGTGTGCTGGGTGACTTCGGTGCGATGAAACATGCTGAAAAGCGTGCGCAGGCCGGTCAGCCGATTCCTCCGGGCACCGTGCAGGACGGTTTTGACACCTCCGGCATGAAAAAGACCTCGCCAATGGTGGGTCTGATGAACTTCCTGCTGCCGATGGCGGTACTGGTTGCGGCAAGCGTGTACTACGAAATCGACCTGCTGCTGGGCGCGCTGGTAGCGTCTATGTTCACCATGGTGCTGTACTTCTGGCAGAGCCTGCTGAGCTTCGGTCAGCTGGTTGATTCCATGCTGGACGGCTTCAAGGTGATGCTGCACCCGATCGCTGTTGTATGTGCGGGTTTCATGCTGAAGGACGTTAACGATCAACTGGGTATGACCCCGTACATTATCGAATCCCTGACGCCATACCTTTCTAAGGAGCTGCTGCCTGCATTGGTATTCGCAGCAATGGCCGCGGTGGTATTTGCGACCGGTTCCAGCTGGGGGGTCTTCGTGGTGTCTCTGCCGATCGTAATCCCGATGGCACTGGCGCTTGATATGTCCATGCCGCTGACAGTAGGTGCCCTGCTGTCTGCGTCTGCATTTGGTAGTCACGCCTGCTTCTTCAGTGACTCTACTGTTCTTTCTGCCCAGGGCTCCGGCTGTACCCCAATGCAGCACGCCCTGACGCAGATCCCATATGCACTGATCGGTGCGGTGATCACCTTCATCACCCTGATCGTACTGGGTTTTGCGATGGCTTAAGCCTCGCCTGATCCGCAGGGTACTGCCCTGAAATACGCCCCGGTACTTCTTGGTGCCGGGGCGTTTCTGGTTCTAACATGCTGTAAACGAGTAAAAAAATGACAATAACATCCCCTCGTATCGCCCTTCTATTGCTGCTATTGGTGGCCTTTGTCTGGGGTGCCGAGTTCGTACTTATTGATCTGGCTGTCGCTCAGATACCCACCCACACCTTCAATGCAATCCGGTTTTCCATCGCCGGGCTGTCGCTGATTCCGCTGCTCTACTATGCAAAGGATAAGGTTGAGGCGGGTATGCTGCCACGTTTGCTGGGTGCCGGTGCGTTACTGGGATTTATGTTGTTTATTGGCTTCTATACACAAACCGAGGGGCTGCGTTTTACCAGTGTATCCAACGCAGGTTTTATCACCGGCCTTAACGTTCCGCTAGTGCCGGTACTGGCGTTTCTGATCTTCCGCCAGAATGCGCGCCTGAATGTCTGGCTGGGTGTAATCACCGCTACAGCGGGGCTTTATCTGCTGACCATGGGAGACAAGCTGGAGATCAATGAAGGGGATGTGCTGGTACTGATCTGTGCATTTGCTTTTGCAGGGCATATCGTGCTGACCGGCCGTTTTGTCAGCAAACTACCGGTAACACTGCTGAGCATTATCCAGCTGCTGGCAGTGGCGATATACAGCTCTTTGGCTGCCTGGCTGAGTCCTGATCCCGCATTTTATTACCCGGACGCCACACCCGTTACCTGGCAGGAGCAGCTTTCTACACCGATTATTATCTGGTCGATCCTGATCGCCGCACTGTTTGGTACCGCCTACGCTTTCTGGGCACAGTCTGCCTGCCAGACCATTCTGGAACCCCACAAGGTAGCGCTGGTGTTTGCGACCGAGCCGGTGTTCGCCCATATCTCGGCGTGGATCTTCCTGGATGAGCACTTGGGGCCACAGGGGATGATTGGCGCGGGCATGATTATCGCCGCGATGCTGATTTCAGAGCTGGGGGATAAGAAACACCTGCCGAAGATCGAGCCGTTGGATCATACGGCGGTGCCGGAGTGATAACTGAGTAGAATTGTTTGTTGGGCATTGCTTCGCAATGGCCAACCTACGGGTCAGGTAGGTTGGTCATCGCAAGGCGATGCCCAACACGTTAATCACGCCTCTTCGTAAATCGCGTAAAACTTCTGCGCTTCACCGATGGTTTCCCAAGTGCCCTGATACCCCGCCGGAATCACGAAGGCATCCCCTTCGATAATCTCCTCTGCCACACCTTGGGCATCCGTCAAAATCGCTTTGCCTTTAATCAGGTAACAGAACTCGTCTTCGGTGTAGTTCAGTGTCCACTTACCTTCGGTAGACGACCAGACGCCACAGAAGAAATTCTCTTTGGTATTGGTAAACAGATTTTCGATGATCTCTTTGGGTGCGCCGCTCAGAACGCGCTCAGGATTGATGGCCGTTGCAGCAGGAGCTTCGACGGAAGGTTTAATACGTAGAAGTGCATGTGTCATGGATTGATACCTCATGGTTGTATAAAGAAACCCGAGGTAGCTTTTGCTTTTGGGAGAGTCGAGCCAATCAGATCGATCAGCTTTCGGCCTGACAACTCTCCAGATGCTGTCGCAGCAGAGCACAGAGCATGAATTTCAGGTCGGCCAGGGTCCGCTTGGCGCGTTCGCCACTCTGATGGACAACAACCAGGAATACACTGTGACTGGTTTCCAGATACAGACGACCCAAACGTTCGCGCTCTTTCACGTGACGGTTAATCCCCATGCGCTTGAAGATCTCCGCCATACGGGAGATCACCAACTCATCGTGCTGGTCATCCAGTTCGCGCAGTTCCGGTACCGAGAACATTGCCTGCACCAGGGTCAGTACAGCCTTCTGTTTCTTGTATACCTTGAGGTTCATCGCCAGCATCTGATCGACCAGCTCTTCCAGCACCATCTCCTCCACCGGCAATTCAGCCACTGCACTGAGGACCTTGTCGATCTCCTCCAGCCAGCGTGAACCCATGGCGTACAAAATGGCGTGTTTGTTCGGGAAGTAGTGGTAGAGGGAGCCAACGGAGATGCCCACCTCTTTGGCAATCAGCACCGTGTTGAGATCATCGAAACCGACACGCTCCAACAGTTCACTGGTGGCATCGATGATCTCTTTCGAACGTTTCTTAGAGCGACCCTGAACAGGCGCATTACGTGGTTTCAGATCCTGCGATTTACGCTTGATCGGCAGAGACTTTTCACCCGTTTGCTTTGATTCCATTGTGTCGCTCTTAAAACAGTATCCAGAAAGGCCAGCATTATAGAGCAAAGCTACCTTAAATCAGACTGTTTCGGAACGTCAGAAGAAACGATCACGCATGGAATAGTACAACATGCCCGCCACTAGCCCTGGCCAGCGCAGCAGCGTGCCACCTGGGAAGGTCGGTGTTGGCACCTTGGCAAACATATCAAATTTCTCGGCCGAGCCACTGACTGCATCGGCCATCAACTTACCGCCCAACGTTGCCAGCGCCACGCCGTGGCCCGAGTAGCCCTGTGCGACAAACAGGTTATCGTCCAACCGGTTAAAGTACGGCATACGGTTCAGGGTAATTGCCAGAGTGCCACCCCAACCGTAATCGATACGTACATCTTTCAGTTCAGGATAGAACTCCAACATGTACTTACGTACGAAACCACGGATATCGTTTGGGAATTTGCTGGTGTAGTTCTCACCACCGCCCCACAAAAGACGGTTATCGCCGGACAGCTTGAAGTAGTTGATAACAAAACGGGAGTCCGCCACCGCTACATCATCACGGTTGATCCGGCGACAAAGTGCTTCATCCAGCGGCTCCGTGGCAAGGATGAAGTTGTTGATTGGCATGATCTTGCCCGCGATACGTGGCTCCAGTTTGCCCAGATAACCGTTGCATGCCAGCAGGATGTATTTCGCTTTTACACAGCCGTGCTCGGTATTCACCTGCGCGTCACGCCCCGCACGATAATCGGACACACGGCTGTTCTCGAAAATCTGCACACCGGCTTTTTCGGCTGCTGCAGCAAGACCCAGGGCATAGTTCAACGGATGCAGGTGTGCGGCATTGGTCCAGTATTCGCCGCCAAAATAGCGCTCCGACCCCAACATCGCCTGCACTTCATCCTTATCGGCATAACGAATCGCATCGTAGCCCAGGACATTCTGCTTATAGGCAATGTCCTTTTTCATCTCATCACACGGGCCTGGCTTAACCGCGACATGCAACACGCCTTTCTTCAGATCACACTTGATATCGTGTTTGTCGATCAGGTCACGAACCAGATCAACCGAATCGATAGACATCTGCCAGAGCGCATCGGCAACCTCGCGCCCTACTTTGCCCACCATATCTTCGTGGCTCATATTGTGGCCCTGACACACCTGACCGCCGTTACGACCGGATGCCCCCCAGCCAACACGTTCAGCTTCAAGCAATGCAACAGAGTAGCCCTTCTCTGCCAGATGCAGCGCAGCAGACAAACCGGTGAATCCAGCACCGATCACACACACATCCGCACTCACCTCGCCACGCAGTGTCGGGTAATCATTCTTATGGTTTGCTGAATCCGTGTAGTAAGAGGATTCATAGCCCTTAACACTCATTTCGAAATCTCCAGCTGTCACCCGCCGACGGCGGACAGTGACGCACAAAACCTATATTGGGCCACACAATAATTCGAATGATACTTCTAATATCAGACACCAGCAAGACAATAAAACCGAAACTTTATTCAATTTACATATTGATTCCGGGCAAAACTTGAAATAACCTAAAAGCCGAATGATGATTCGATTTAAAGAAGCGCCACACAATCCAATAAACCGAATCATCTTTCGAATAAAAACAAACCCAACCGCTGATCCACGATTAACCTTGTAGCAGAAGCTAGTTTGGCTAGAGTTAACGATGGACGGAGCGAGAAAATCTCTCGCTTATCAGCGAGATAAAAGAAAAACACATAGGTGATTTATGGAAGCCGTTACCAGGTTTCTCAAAGAGAACGTCATTACAGAAGTAGAATCGACCTTCCCTGATATGACGGGCAATGCGCGCGGTAAGTTTTACCCAACGCAGAAGTTCATCGATGAAAAAGGCGGCAAGATCCCGGAAACCCTGCTGGTACAGACCGTAACCGGCGAATGGGCCGACAACCACTATGATCTGGTTGATCCGACAGACAAGGATATGGTGCTGGTACCCGATCCGGATTCGCTGCGCATTGTACCTTGGGCAACTGAGCCGACTGCTCAGGTGATCAACGACTGCTTCACCGCAAACGGCGATCTGCATCCACTATCCAGCCGTTCTGTGCTGCGCCGTGTCCTGGCACTGTACGAAAAAGAGGGCCTGAAACCGGTCATCGCACCGGAGGTGGAGTTCTATCTGGTACAGAAAAACCTGGACCCGGATTATGAACTGAAACCGGCAACCGGCCGCTCCGGACGTCGTGAAACTGCGCGCCAGTCCTACAGCATCGATGCGGTCAACGAGTTCGATCCGGTAATCGATACGCTGTACAACTACTGCGATGCGTTGGGCCTGGATGTAGATACCCTGATCCATGAATCAGGCGCTGCGCAGATGGAGATCAATTTCCTGCACGGTGATGCGCTGAATCTGGCTGACCAGGTGTTTGTCTTTAAGCGTGCCCTGCGTGAGACCGCGCTCAAGCACGATATGTATGCCACCTTTATGGCCAAGCCGATGCAGCATGAACCAGGCAGTTCAATGCATATTCACCAGAGCCTGGTTGATATCGAGACCGGTAAAAATATCTTTGCGGGCGATAAAGAGGGTGAGTACACCGAGGCGTTCTACCACTACGTAGGCGGCCTACAGAAATACACCCGTAACGCGATTCCGTTCTACGCGCCAAATGTGAACTCCTATCGCCGTTTTACACCGGAGATGTCAGCACCGGTTAACTTCGAGTGGGGTATCGACAACCGCACCGCGGGTCTCCGCGTACCAGACGCTCCGCTAGCCGCAAGCCGCATCGAAAACCGTTTTGCTGGCGCTGATTGCAACCCTTACCTGGCGATTGCGGCAAGCCTCGCTTGTGGTTATCTGGGCATCAAAAACAAACTGATGCCAGACGAACCAAATCAGGGCCTGACCGCTGAAGAAGGTGACCCGGTTGAGGTAGCACGCTCTCTGGAAGAAGGCCTGCGCCTGCTGGAAGACTGCCCTGAGCTGCAAGAGATCATGGGCGAGTTGTTTGTAAAAGCCTATATCGGCGTCAAACGTGCAGAGTTCGAAACATTTAACCAGGTAATCAGTTCCTGGGAACGCGAGTTCCTTCTGATGACCGTCTAACGATTTTGGCTGTGCTCCGTGAACTGCTCGTCGCGGGGTGCGGCCACCCTAACTTACACACTCAAATACGATGTGAGGCGAAAATAATGACAAAAGCTTTACCATCTCAGCTTAAGACAGCAATCGCGGCGGCCGCCATTGGACTGGCCAGCTTTTCCCCTGTATCCCAGGCCCAGGAAGTTTTGAACTTCTACAACTGGTCCGATTACATTGCCGAAGAGACGATCGCACGCTTCGAGAAAGAAACCGGCATCAAAGTGGTTTATGACGTTTACGACAGTAACGAAACCCTCGAAGCCAAGCTGCTGGCCGGCAACTCCGGTTACGACCTGGTCGTACCAAGTTCCCACTTCATGTCTCTGCAGATCAAGGCAGGCATCTTCCGCAAGCTGGACAAGTCCATGCTGCCGAATATGGTTCACCTGGATCCATCGCTGATGAAAACTCTGGAGAAGAAAGACCCGGGTAACGAGCACGGTATCCCTTACCTCTGGGGCACTACCGGTATTGGTTACAACCCAAAACAGGTTGCCGAGGTATTGGGCGAAGACGCACCGGTTAATAGCTGGGAGCTGGTCTTTAACCCTAAGTACCTCGAAAAACTGGCCGAGTGTGGTGTGACCTTCCTCGACTCCCCGGATGAGATGTTTCCGTTTGCGATGCTCTACTCCGGAGTTGATCCTAACTCGCAGAAACGTGCTGACTTCAAACCCAACTCACCTGCGGTGAAAACCCTTAAGGCTGCACGCCCTTACGTGAAACAGTTCACCTCCTCCCAGTACGTAAACGATCTGGCAAACGGTGATACTTGCGTGGCCGTTGGTTTCTCTGGTGACGTTTTCCAGGCCGCAGCCCGCGCAGAAGAAGCGGACAACGGTGTTGTAGTTGAGTACAGCATCCCTAAAGAGGGCAGCGAAGTTTGGTTCGACATGCTGCTGATCCCAGCGGACGCCAAGAACTCTGCAAACGCACACAAGTTTATCAACTACCTGCTGCGCCCTGACGTGATCGCCGAGATCACCGACTACGTGTGGTACGCCAACCCGAACAAAGACGCCACCTCTCTGATTGATCAGGAAATTGCAGGTAACCCTGCGATCTACCCGACACCAGAGACCAAGACCAACCTGTTTGTACAGGACCAGATGATGCCGAAAGTTGC
The DNA here is from genome assembly GCF_964228735.1 of Pontibacterium sp. GTDB lineage: Bacteria > Pseudomonadota > Gammaproteobacteria > Pseudomonadales > Balneatricaceae > Pontibacterium. Next base: position 8,253 of record NZ_CAXRBQ010000077.1, read on the forward strand.
GAGAATTCGCACACGTCTGTGGGCTGACATCAAAGCAGGCCGCTAACAGATAACTAAATGCTGCAACGTTTTTTGGATCTGAAGGTGCATTAGATCCCTCCTGCCCTGGTGCTTCGCACCGGGGCTTTTTTTGGCTCCTTGCCTGTCCCGATTGTAAGTTGGCCTTCGCAACGCAAAGCCCAACAGGTATTGCAGGGGCAAGTTTTGCATCGATTCGTTGGGCATCGCTTCGCGATGGCCAACCTACTTTACCTACTGCTCATCGACGCCAAAATGGCTTTTTGGCCTCTTCTAGTGCTTCAGCACGACTCACGCCAATATCCTTCAACTCATAGTGGCTAAGCATCTCTAGCTGACGACGGCTACGGTAATTCTGCCACCAACGCTTTAGAGATTGCTTCAGCACGGACACTTTATTATTTCTTACAGGCTTTACGGTATCGATCTGGACTCTGGCATTCATAACTCTCTCCCGATGCTCTAATTTATGTACTAATCTTCGGGATTTGCGCGCATTGCGACAAACGAGTTATTACGCCCTATACTTAAGTTTTTCTTAACCACATTGGCTTCCTTATGGCACACCTCCCTCTCAAAGCCCTGCAAGCATTTCGCCTGGCCGCCGAAGCCAACAGTTTCAAAGAAGCCGCCGAACAGCTGCATGTCACCCAAGCCGCAATCAGCCAGCAGATAAAGTCGCTGGAACAGCATCTGGGGCTGAAACTGTTTAAGCGACTGACACGGGAGGTGGAACTGACCGCGGAAGGACGGCAGTTGCTGCCCTACGTTAGCCAGGGCTTCTCCAGCCTGGAAACGGGGATGGCGCAATTGATGGATGACCCCAATCCCAGTCGCTTGACCTTAAGCACCCTGCCCTCCTTTGCCAGCCGCTGGTTGGTGGCAAAGCTAGGGGAATTTCAGCAGGAGGCGCCGGACCTTTCCATTCAGCTAACGGTGGGTGACAGACTGGAACGATTTGAAGGGGAAGAGCTGGATATTGCCGTACGTTTCGGCCGCGGCGACTACCCGGGTCTGAATACTGAGCTTTTACTGAAGGACTATCTGATTCCCGCCTGCCATCCATCGCTGATTAACAGCGACAGCCCGGTTGTGGAACAAATCGGCTCCCTGCCCTGGCTACAGGACGATACGCCGGAGCTGGTGGATCTCTGGTCGGAGTTCGCAAAAACCCTGAACCAGGAAGCGCCACGCCTGCAGGTGACCGACTCAGGCACCCTGATTGAAGCCCTGCTCGGTGCACAGGGCATGGCGTTTGTGAGGTTTAGTTTGGTGTACAACTTGCTGGAGCGCGGCATCCTGATCAGCCCGCTCCAGAGCCACTGGAAGACGCTGTACGACTACTACCTGGTGATGCCGGAGCACCATCAACAACGCCCCAAAGTGAAACGCTTTGAGGCGTGGCTGAGAAAGGAGGTTCGGGAGATTGAGAGCAGTTGGGAGCGGTTTCAGAAGCGGAAATAGAACCGCCCGTAGATACCATCTCTCGATTCTGGCTACAAACGCTTTTAGAGCGGGTGTAGCTGGAACTTTTCCTGGCTTTTCACCACGCCAAAGCACAGGTGGACCAGCTTTCTCATCGCTGCGCCCAGTGCCTGCATTTTGTTCTT
>NZ_CAXRBQ010000078.1:0-4651 GCF_964228735.1 Pontibacterium sp.
GATCTTCACTTCCCTGCCAAGTTCTGTGCAGGTGAATCAGGTGGCCTTCGGCGAAGACGGCATTCTGGAAAACGCCCTGACCGGCGCAACCTGGTTTGAAACCAGCACCAACGAACTGGCGGAGTGGGAAAAAGTACGCGAAGCCGCGCCTGAAGACATGACGCTGATCGATGCACCGGTAACCGGCGGTTCTGAAGGCGCAGCAGCGGGCACCCTGACCATGCTGCTGGGCGTCGAAGAAGACACCCTGGCGAAGTTCGCACCGATGCTGGATGCATTCACCAAGAAAGCGGTACGCATGGGCCCTGCAGGCGCAGGCTATGTAACCAAACTCTCCCAGCTCCACCTGAACTACCTGGTGGCGATGGGCATCGGTGAAGCCCTGATGATGGGGGCCAAAGCGGATCTGGACCTCAATGTACTGCACAACGTATTGCAGAACAGCTGTGCACAGAGCTACGTGGTCGACAACTACATCCCAAAAGTGCTGGATGGCAGCTACGACCGCTCCTTTGCACTGGGCCTGGCAACCAAGGACATGCGCCTGATCACCGAACTGGGAAGCCACCTGGGCATCGATATGACGCTGGCCAACAGCGTATACGACAAATACAAAGTTGCGACCGATAAATACGGTGCGGAAGTCCCTCACCTGAGCGTACTCAAGCTGATCGAAGAGCAATCCGACCAACTCCTGCGTACGTAACAGACCGCAATCACAGGGTCAGATTTATCCCCGAATCAGACCTTTCTCATACAAGATAACTTGTATAACCCTCTGTCCCTCTCACAGGCCGATTGGCTTTATTCGCAATCCGGCCTGTCTTTTTGTATGAACTAAACTTATAGTTCTAAGGCATTGTGCGGTCGCACAGCGACCATAACCTATTATAAAAACTATAAATTCTTCAGGGAGTTACGTAGTAATATGTCAAACGGCGATAAACCAGCGCCTCTTTCAACGACAACGGATTACCAGATAGGACAGGACAACATCCAACCTTTTGGTTTGGATATCCATAACCTGGTCTTTCCCGTCTCTGCAGTCTGCATCGTTGTATTTGTCGCGTTAACCCTACTTTTCCAGGAACAGGCCGGCACGTTCTTTAACGAACTGCGCCCTTGGCTGACCACCCAGCTCGACTGGTTCTTTGTTGGCAGCATCAACTTCTTCATCCTGTTCTGTCTTTTCGTTGCCTTCTCCAAGACGGGCCGCGTAAAGATCGGTGGCCCCGACGCCAAACCTGAATTCAGCTACCCGGGCTGGCTGGCGATGCTGTTCTCTGCGGGTATCGGTATCGGCCTGATGTTCTTTGGTGTGCTTGAGCCTGTGACTCATATGCTCAGTCCTCCCCTGGGTATCTCACCGGATGCACCGGAGGCGGCTCGACTTGGTATCGCTGCGGCGACCTTCCACTGGGGCCTGAGTGCCTGGGCGGTATACGCCGTTGTAGGCCTGGCACTGGCGTACTTCAGCTACAACCACGGTCTGCCTCTGACACTACGTTCTGCATTCTTCCCACTGCTGGGCGACCGCGTGTGGGGTTTCACCGGCCACGTTATTGATACCCTGGCCGTCTTCGCCACCATCTTCGGTCTGGCAACCTCCCTGGGTTACGGTGCTGAACAGATCGCGGCAGGTCTGAACGAACTGTTTGAGATTTCCCCAACCAACATCGTCAAAGTTGTGCTGATCGTCGGTATCACTCTGATCGCGATCGGCTCCTGTGTGGCGGGTATCGACTCCGGCGTAAAACGTCTGAGTGAGATCAACATGGTGATGGCGGTCGGCCTGCTGCTGTTCGTACTGTTCAGCGGCCCAACGCTGGAGTTGCTGACCAAGTTCGTAGTGGGTCTGGGCGATTACGTTAAGTACAGCATTCAGCTGTCTAACCCGGTAGGTCGTGAAGACACCGGTTTCTACCACGGTTGGACCACCTTCTACTGGGCATGGTGGATCGCGTGGTCTCCATTCGTGGGTATGTTTATCGCGCGTGTCAGTAAGGGCCGCAGCGTACGTGAATTCATCGTATGTGTACTGATCGTACCTACCATCTTCTGTCTGCTTTGGATGACCGTGTTCGGTGGTGCAGCGATAGAACAGATGGCAGGCGGTTACGACGGTGTACGTGAAGCCGTAAGCAACTGGCAACCTGAAGTGGTTCTGTACCGCCTGCTGGCTGAACTGCCGATGAGCTTTATCGTATCGTTTATTTCGCTGCTGCTGATCGTAATCTTCTTCGTAACCTCGTCTGACAGTGGCTCTCTGGTAATCGATACAATTACTGCGGGCGGTATCATCAACCCACCACTGCCACAGCGTATCTTCTGGTGCTCTTTTGAAGGTCTGGTAGCAATTGCCCTGCTGCTGGGTGGTGGCCTGGGATCGCTGCAAGCGGCAACCGTATCCACCGGTTTCCCGTTCTGTATCGTGCTGTTGCTGATGTGTCTGAGCCTCTATAAAGGACTCAAACACGAACGGGTGTAACCTAACATAGCGATAAACAAAGCCCGCTGTCTTAATGATCGCGGGCTTTTTTGTCTCCAGCTTTCGAGATAACTGGTCCCCATCTTAGAATGAACGGATAACCGGCAAGTGCATTAAAGGCTGTTATGAATATCGAGAACCTGCGCGCGTTCCTGGAAGTGACCGCCACCGGCAGCTTTCAGAAAGCCTCTGAAAACCTGCATATCACCCAGTCCACTGTCAGTGCCCGGATAAAAGCTTTAGAAGAGCGACTCAACCGTGAATTGTTTACCCGTAAACGTGATGGCGTTGCGCTGAACAACGGCGGCAAGGCGTTCTATCCGTACGCCCTGTCGGTGGTAAAAACCTGGCAGCAGGCACAACAGGAAGTATCTCTGCCACCTGGCGTGGAAGGGATCGTCAGCCTCGGCATTCCCGTACATTACTGGAACAAGCTCTACTCCGACTGGCTGGATTGGATGAACGAGAATGCACCCGGCATCGCAACCCGTATCCAATCCGACTACTCGGTCTACCTGCTGAATGAAATGCGTGACGGCCTGCTCGACCTGGCTCTGATGTTCGAACCAATTTACAGCCCCGGGCTGCATATGGAGCCCCTCTTTGAAGAACCGCTGATTCTGGTCTCCACCGAACCACGCAACGTGGGCACCGGCCACACCGAGGGATACATCTACATCGACTGGGGCCATCAGTTTCAAGACCAGCACAACCGCGAATACCCGGATGTGCCTCACCACAGGATCACCCTGGCACTGGAATCCCAGGCACTTGAGCAGATTCTGGAGCGTGGCGGATCAGCCTACCTCGCCCACTCGACGGTGCAGAAGTATTTGGAGGCAGGGAAACTGTTTCGGGTAGAAGGTGCGCGGGAGTTTAATCTAACAATCTATCTGGCGGTTGCGGATGCACGGCGCAATGATCCAGCGGTGCTGCAGGCGATTGAAGGGTTGAGGGCAACGCGTTTTGTTGGGGAGTATGGGGTGTGATGTTCGTTTCACAGCCCCGATACATAAACCCGGCACCTGCATGTAGAGGTAAACCTCACTTTAGAAGGTGTCTACTAATCGTGGGTAACTCGGTTCCTTAACGCCGCAAGTACGGGCGAGCGCAGCGAGTCTTGCCCAAAGGTCAGATTGCAGCCGCTTGTTAGGCATACTCGCTAGTTTTAACAAATGTATCTCTAGCAATATTGCCAATTGTATTAGTTGCAATGGAATCGACTGTACCGCCAATTACACCACCGACCAATGGAACAGCTTTACCTAAATTTATAACGCCTTTCTCTCCAAATTTTGTTAGAAGGCGAAACCCTACCTTTTGATTGATAGCCGTAATTGTTTTACCAGAAATATTTTTTATGACGTTGGTAGTAAGCTTTGTACCAACAACAATACCCATATCTTTTAAAATATCTTTCCCTGCATTACCGGTAAGACAAGCATAAACGAGGGTTTTAACTCGATCATCCTTCAAGTCATGCCCACCCATGTGTGCGATCGCTGCAATCATCCTTACCTGAACATACATGACGCTAGTTATATTGGCTGGAATCGTCACAGGCATAGTTACAATTCCACCAAGGCCGGTTAAAAACCCTGACGTTCCAGCCTTAGTATTTTGCCAGCGAATTAACGAATTTACTTGGTCAATAAGATCATCATCACTTGCCAAATAATCTTCGGCTAACTCGCTTGCTGAGTCTAATCCTGGCACGCCATCCACGGCTTTTTCATAAGCCCAGTCCAAGGCCTGCATGATTTTACTTTCTGTAAGTTCTTTTCCCATCTACTCTTCCTCTTGCCTAATGCCCGGCTTTGGGGCTGACTTGTAGCTGCGGAGCAGCGAAAAGGCAGTCCCAGCCACTCATTGGCGACAACAGCCGCTTGTTATGCATCAATATCCGCAGGCTCTTCATTTGTTTTGACTAAAACTATTCGATAGCCACGAAACTCTTTGGATAAGACGACTTTCAGCGCTGACAACCCAAAAGCCAAACCAATAACCCCATAAAGTATATCTATGAAAACCCTATAAGGTACCTGTGATATACCTAAAACACCAAAACTCAGCCCTATTGCGGTGCCAACTAAAAAAACCGAAATAAATGTCCATAGCGCCGATCTCCAGCACCAACTCCACCAGATTTGTAAAGTGTTTCTC
>NZ_CAXRBQ010000079.1:0-4681 GCF_964228735.1 Pontibacterium sp.
AATTTATTTTGTGTTAATTACAAACAATTTTGTCTAACTTAAAACGACTCTTTCTCAGCTTATTGATTAGTTTTTTTCATCTATTTACCTTTTGAGCACCATCTAACGATGAACTCGACTCACTCTTCCTGTCCTAAAACAATAACTAGGGAACTCGCCATCCATACAATGATCGGATAGAGTTCGCGAACTGGAATATTTGAAGGAGAAACCCATGGGCGTCGGCGCACAGGGAAAAAGCACATCGTTTTATTGGTCCCTTGTATTGGTGTTAGGCATCGCAATGGAAGCCATTGCACTCTACTACCAGTACGGGCTGGATTACGGCCCCTGCGTTCTCTGCATTCATATTCGAATTTATGTGCTGGGCTTTATCCTACTGGCCCTGGTAGCACTCGCTACCCGAGGAAGTAAACCTATGCGCATGCTCACCGGCCTGACTGGAGTGGGTCTGGCAGCTGGCATGGCCGAGCGTTCCTGGAAAACATTTGGTGTTGAACGCGGTTTCATCGAAGGCGCATGTGATATGGACAGCGGCCTGCCCGACTGGTTTGCATTAGATCAATGGTTCCCTACCGTATTTGAGCCCTGGGAACCATGTGGCTACACACCTGAACTGTTATTCGGCATCACCATGGCTGAAGGCTTACTGGCTTTCAGCGCTGCAGCGATCCTTGGCAGCCTCTGGATGCTGGTCAGATCGTTACGTAGTTAAACGAAATGAGGCGCCACAGGCGCCTCTTCTTTTACTGCTGTTACCTCACTCCATCGGCCTGCCATCATCGGGCCTCTCTTCAATCAGGTACCGCGGCCCTGTGCCACGCTTGGCCACGAAGTCATCCGCATTAAACAGCTCGCAACTTCGCATCGATAAACAACCACAACCAATGCAGGTTGAAAGACTCTCACGCAACTTCTGCATACGCGCAATACGCTCATCCAACTGCCTGCCCCACTGGGTGGATAAGCGCTCCCAATCCCGTTTTGTGGGCGTGCGATTATCCGGCAGACTCGCCAGCGCCGCGCTGATCTCTTCCAGCGAAAGTCCCAGATTCTGTGCCGCCTTGATTACCGAGATCCGTCGCAGCATCGCCGGATGAAAACGCCGCTGATTACCTTCGGTTCGCACCGACCGGATCAACCCCTTCGACTCATAAAAACGCAGTGCTGAGGTTGCAATATCACAACGCTCCGCTGCTTCTCCTATGGTCATATAGCGCACGGACTTTGCCATTTCTCTTCCTCAAACCAAACAGCCCGCAGACTGAGTTTCAAATGCTTGACTTAAACTTTACTTTAAGTTGTACGATGCGCAACCTCAATGAACAGAGGTGCACAGATGAACACAACTATTTGCAACGGATGCGGATTTAACGCCACCACAACAGCGCCTGCCCACTGCCCCCTTTGCGGCACACCCGGCAATCGCTTTTTGAGCGAACAGAAAGCGGCACAACGCAGTAATATCAAGGTGAGCAACATCAATCACCGCATTACGCGCCTGAAGGCAGAGGGATTGGGCACATCGGTATATCGCCTCGAAACGTCGGCGGGCTACGTATGGATCGATTGCCTGCCCCTCTTCAACGACGCGGTCGCTCCAGTGGACGCGATCCTTTTTACCCACCGGGACTTTATGGGCGCGACTGACCGCTACCAACAAGCCTGGCACGCTGAGACCTGGCTTCACCGTGAAGAGCAAAACCACCCGCTCGCACAAGATCACCACATCACCCATGGCTTTGATGACAACTTTTGCCGCGGTGACCTGGAAGCCTTTGTGATCGGAGGGCACACACCTGGCTTTACCGTTTATCTGCACAAGGATGCACTGTTCGTGTGTGATCTCGTTTTAGGCCAGGACGACCGCATGCGCTTCAACGCAGCAGGCTCACCTGAGGCGAACTTGGGTGCCGCAACCCAACTGAATACCCTGCTACGAAGACGAAAAATACGGGTTGTTTGTGGCTACAACTATGTCACTGATTTTCGTAGCTGGCAGAGCGCTTTTAAGAAATTGATCGCTAAAACCGAACGCTCGCTACACGCTCTGCAACTATCACAACCTGTTGATCTCTATAGACAAACCGCGTAGAGCCCAATGCGGCAACGCATTGTTGCAATTCTTTACACTTTCTTAACTTGTTTATGCACAAAATCGGATTAAAATGTGCACCACTATTTTTAGAACGACCGGTCTAGTTAAAAATAAATGCCACCACCTATTGCAAAGGTGATGGCACAGGTACGAGATATGACACGAGGACGACGCCCGGAACATAGCCGGGAGAAAATTCTTGAGAAAGGCGCCGAGCTGTTCGCCCGCAACGGCTATGCCGCTACAGGTCTGAAGGAGATCCTTGAAGCCTGTGAGGTATCCAAAGGTTCCTTCTATAACTTCTTCGAGAACAAGGAACAGTTCGCCGTCGAGATTATCAATCATCACAAATCCATGGAGCTTGTTCGCTGGGAAGAGGAGATGTCCTCCCTAACCGGCACCTACCTGGACAAGATTCGTCAGATGGTCGAGATGGAGATCCGCAAATACGACGAAGATCTGGACTGTACCGGGTGCCTGCTGGCCAACCTGACCGGCGAAGTCAGCCAGGCCTCCCCCCTGTTCAGTGAAGCGATCCGCACCTCCAGTCTGGAAGTCCTGGACTCGATAGAAGAAGACATACGTATCTGCCAGGAAGAAGGCACCGTACGCACCGATATACCACCTCGCCAGATCGCCGAGCTGATCTGGAACGGCTGGCAAGGCGCCCTGCTGCAGCTCAAGGTCGAGCGCTCCGTAGAGCCGCTACGCCGCCACACAGCCACCCTGTTCACAATGATTGAAGCCCCAACACTCAAAGGTTAAGGATATGAAAGCCAACCGCATCATCGCCGGATTCCTGCTGGCCACAAGCCTTGCAGCACCGACCGCCTTCGCTGCAGACAAGCCACCTCAGGGTCTGCCGGCAGAGGTGATTACCGTGCAAACTCAGGCACTGGATCACTCTATCCACGCCGTCGGTAACCTGCGCGCCAATGAAACCATCCAGCTCAGTCCTGAGCAGAGCGGCCGCATTGAAAAAGTCCTGTTTGAAGAGGGCCAGGCGGTTAAACAGAATGACCCTCTGTTTGTTCTGGACAGCGCTATCTACCGCGCCGAATTGCGACAGGCAGACGCACGCGTAAAGCTGAGCCAGATCGCATACAAACGTGCCGAGAGCCTGCTGAAAAAGCGTGTAGGTTCCGAGCAGGATCGCGACAGCACCCTCGCCCAGCTGCGCGTCGACGAAGCCCAGCGTGCACTGGCTAAAACCCGACTGGACAAGATGACAATCCGCGCACCGTTTGCCGGCTCCACCGGCCTGCGTCTGGTGAGCCCGGGTGACTACGTCAACGTTGGCCAGGAGCTGGTCGAACTGACCGACCTGAACACCATGAAAGTGGATTTCCGCGTACCGGAGATCTACCTGGCAGCCCTGCAGCCTGGCACTCTGATCAACGTTGAAGTCGACGCTTTCCCAGGTCGAATCTTCAATGGTGAGGTATACGCAATCGCACCAAGTGCAGATACCCGCTCCCACAACATTGAAGTCCGTGCCCGCATCAAAAACAAAGACGGTCTGTTACGTCCAGGCCTGTTTGCCAAGGTAAACCTGGTGATGAAGCAGGAAGATGCCGCGATAGTGGTACCGGAACAGGCGATCATCCCTCAGAACGGTGGCTTCTTTGTGATGCGTGTTGCTGACGGCAACATGGTTGAACTGGTTCCGGTTGAGATGGGCCAGCGCCGCCCGGGCACCGTACAGATCACCAAGGGCCTGACCAAGGGTGACGTGATTATCACCGCCGGTCAGATCAAGCTGTTCCCAGGTATGCCGGTAACCCCGATCTTTGTTGACGGCAGCCAGCAGGCGAATCGCGGAGAGTAAACACACATGGTCCTGTCTGACATCAGTATCAAACGCCCGGTGCTGGCCACCGTGATGAGCTTGCTGGTCCTGCTGATCGGCCTCATCGCGTATGACCGCCTCACTGTGCGCGAATACCCGAAGATCGACCTGCCCGTGGTGACGGTGGAAACCACCTACCCGGGTGCGAGTTCGTCGATCATAGAAACCCAGATCACCCAGATCATTGAGGACTCACTGTCCGGGATCGAAGGGATCGACTTTATGAACTCCATCAGTCGAACCGAAAAATCCCAGATCACCGTGACCTTCAAGATCACCCGTGATCCGGACGATGCCGCCGCCGATGTGCGCGACCGCGTGAGCCGTGTCACCGGCCAGCTGCCGGACAACGTTGATCCACCGGTGGTGACCAAAACCGAAGCGGATGCCCAGCCGATCATCTGGCTGGCCTTCTCCTCCGACCGTCACGACCCGATGGAGATGACCGAGATCGCGGACAACCGCGTCAAGGATCAGTTGCAGACCGTCAACGGCGTAGCCAACGTAATGATCTTCGGTGAGCGTAAATACTCCATGCGCATCTGGCTGGACCCGGCACGCATGGCCGCGTACCGCGTAATGCCACAGGATGTGGAAGCGGCGCTGGAAGGCCAGAACCTGGAGGTCCCTGCCGGTCGTATCGAATCCCGCGAGCGTGAGTTCACCCTGCTGACCAAAACCGATCTGAACGATGTGGAAGAGTTTAAGAACATCATCATCCGCAACGATGACGG
>NZ_CAXRBQ010000080.1:0-10278 GCF_964228735.1 Pontibacterium sp.
AGAAAGCTGATGAGCGTTTATGGAGCAAGCAAGGATTAATTCTTTGATTGCTTAAAATCCACGCAGAACCGATTGCTGACGTTCAACAACGCCTGCCAAGAGAAGCAAGAGCAACATGATTGCCCCAGCACGGCCACGTCAGATCCAGACCTCCCTCCCCCGCTTTCCCACCGTGTTGATTACTCAATAGGCGGGCAGCTGAACTACAATTTCATGTAGTTTTAATATCATAAATAGCGATGCCACCGAGCGGTATGGCGAAGCTTAATTACACCTTTAAGCAACATCGTTCGTTTGAATTCTCAGGACACAGCGGGAGGTTTCGGTAATGTTATCTGATCAACAGGGTAATCCTCTCTCCGGCGCGACACCCACAGCGGTAGAGTCTTATAGTCAAGCAGTAACCGCCTTCAATCTCTATCGGGGTGATCCTTTTGCTCTCTTGGATACCGCCATCGAAGATGCACCAAGCTTTGCGATGGCGTATATCCTGAAAGCCTACCTCTGTGCCACCGCAACCGAGCCTGACGCCGCGCAGGCAGCTCTTTCGAATGTTAATAAAGCAGAAACACTTCCACTCAATGAAAGGGAAATATCTCATATTACTGCCCTGAATCTGGTACTCAGCGGTAACTGGGATGCTGCGGCGATCGCCCTGGATTAGCACAACGTCGCTTATCCCCTAGATCTTGTCGGAGTACAGTGTGGTCATTTGATGGACTTTTACAGGGCCAATGCCAGAGGATTACGCGACCGGATCGCCCGAGTCTTACCCAAATGGTCTCCCGAGATTCCCGGCTATTCGATTTTGCTGGGTATGTATGCGTTCGGTTTGGAAGAGAGCGGTAATTATGCGCGCGCAGAAGAGAATGGGCGTCAGGCGGTTGAAATGGAACCGCTCGATTGCTGGGCTCACCATGCTGTTGCTCATGTGATGGAAATGCAAGGCCGGGTCGAGGACGGTATTGGCTGGATGACTACGCGGAAACCCTACTGGTCTGGCGAGGATAATTTTTTCAAAGTGCACAACTGGTGGCATCTGGCACTGTATCATCTGGATCTGGGCCAAACCGAAGCAGCGCTAGCGCTCTATGATGGTCCGGTCCGTGAGGATCGTAGTAGCGTTGCACTTGATATGGTCGACGCCTCGGCGCTCCTCTGGCGCTTAAAAATGTTGGATTGTGATCTTGCTGACCGCTGGCAAGAGCTGGCGAAGATGTGGGACCAGCACGCAGACGGAAAGCTATATCCCTTCAATGATTGGCATGCGGTGATGGCCTATCTGGGTGCGGGACGGGATCAAGAGGTGGAGCGTATTCTCACAACGTACAAGGCACTCTCCTCTCCGGTAAATCAGGTGGAGATGTGGGCACGGCAAATAGGTCTGCCATTGGTTGAGGGTTTCGTAGCCTTCTGGCAAGGAGACTACACACAAGCTGCAGAAAAGCTCTACGGTGTGCGCGTTATCGCCAATAGCTTCGGTGGTAGCCATGCCCAACGTGACATCATTGATTGGACGCTGACAGAAGCAGCATTACGTGGTGGACACAGAGATTTAGCCGAAGCGTTAGCGAACGAGCGCTTGGCACTGAAGCCACACAGTGTGGTGAATCGAAACTTCCTTTCCCGTGCCGGATCTGGATCGGCCGCTGGGAACTGAATCATCCCAAGTACGAAGTGATTGGGACTAAATAGAATCTAAGAGGTCTCAGTGAAAATATTTGGTGCAATCGTCGCACTCTGCCTGGCTTTTTACCTGTTTTTTGAAGCGCACGGTATGGAGGGAATGGGCCTGGCGCGCTTTGGTTATATCGTGGGAGCCGTTGTCTTGATCGCGGTTACGATATTTCTGTTTGTCCCTGAAAACAGGGACGAGTAATAACAGATATAACGTGTCTTCTTTGCGTTACTCGTGCCCCAACTGCACCACCTGTTGCAGCGTCTCCAGCGCCATCTCCAGCAACTCCGTATTAATCGGATCTTTCGGGTAACACAGGTATACAGGACGGGTAAATGTAGGCGCACCGTCTACATAGAACAACCGCTCCTGGTCGATATAGCGCTCAACCATACGTTCCGGGAAGTAAGCGGCACCGCCATAGTTAAGGATGTAATCCATTCCCACCATACCAATACCCACCGACAGTCGCGGCGCCTGGGTTTCCGGGTAAGCCAGGTTATGCGCTTCGCGAAACTCATCGCCCCAGTCCACAAACACGTAATCGGCTACCCAACCTTTCTCTACGCTGCGTGGTTCCGTTGCCACCAGCACCAGGGTATCTTCCATCAACAGTTCGCAGTGCAGTTCGGCCTGTTGGCGTTTTACGTAGGTCAGCGCCAGATCCAGCGACCCATCACTCAGCTGAGCAAGCAAGCTATCGGAGTAATCCATCACCACCCGTGTACCGATGGCGGGTGCGTTGTTCTGCATCTGCTCGATCCAGGCAGGTGTAATCTGCTGCCAGAGATTCAGCTGCACACCCAAAGAGATCATCGCATCAAGCTCTTCAGGTAACGCAATCTCCTGCTTCGCCTGCTCCCAGGCACGTACCGCCGTCGTGGCGTAACGCACGAAGTTTTTACCTGCGGGGGTCAGCTCGGAGCCGTCACGCTTACGATGAAACAGCGTGGTATTGAGCAAGTCTTCCAGCACCTTGATACGGGCGCTGACGGTCGATTGAGTAATGTGCAGGTTTTCTGCCGCGATCTGAAAACTGCCGTTGCGGGCGACTTCAAGGAAGGCCCTCATGTGGTTGATGTTCATACAGCATAGCCATTTATTATTTTTGTCTTGAGCTTAGTAATATTTGATTTTTTGATCAATAAACATACTGACAAGGTGTCGTGAACAGGCAATTAATGACGCGTAACCTACTGACAGCGCAACCAAAAAAGGGCAGCCCCTATCCTCAGAGCCACCCTAAAAGTCTGCATAATATGAAGGCATTCGCGTCAGCGTCCTAACGCGATGGTGTTAGTCGATCAGATCGTCAGGACGGTTCGCCTCACGCTCATAGTGGATTGGCAGCGCACGGCCGTAGAACTGCTTAGCGCGCTCAGGGCGGTTTACAGAATCCGGCTCACGCATGTAGGTCGGCAGTGCAATGTAACGGGATGTCTTACCTTCAACCGGTGTCACACGGTGCATGGAGAAGCGACCTTTGAAGATCTGCATATCTCCCGGACGCAGCGCCAGTGAATGCACCTTGCTGTAGTCACCGTTCAGTACACGTGCAACCTCTTCTAGGTTCTCATTTTCAGGAGTACGCAGGTCCGGGTAGTACTGGAATTCACCGCCCTTCTCCGGCTCCTGAACCAGAATAGACACGGTGAATTCGTTACCGTCAAAGTGCCACGGGAAGTAATCGCCTTCGTCCATGATGCTGTATGGGTTGCTGCCCAGCGGATCTGCCCAGCGGTAGATTGGCGCAATCCCTAAGCAGTCAGATACAAACTGCAGAATCACATCGTTATCGTAGATAGCACGCAGGTCGGAGTACTGTTCCAGGATGTCGGAGTTCACAAAACCGCTGGAACGTTTTTCGAAGAAACGAGCCGGGTGATCTTCCGGAAGTGATGTGTCTTCCTTGGTCATGTATGGGTTGTGGCTGTCTTCAGACCAGTAGATCTCATCACGCTGACGCTCTACTTCCAGGCGCATGCGTTCAATGGATTCCGGCTTGATGATATCCGGGATACGGCAGCAACCTACGGCATCCAGCTCTTTGCGGCACTGGTCCACCAGCGCTTTGCGTTTTGGGGACTCAAGATCGTGGATCGGGTAGGTATCCAGATCGACCAGATCTTCCAACTCAGGCATTACAGACGGCGCTACTGTGAGCTCAACTGCATTCTGTTCGTTAATGCTAACTGCTTCTGTCATGATTCAACCTTTTTTATTTTTCGCGTTGGTAAATATTCAGTGGCCCACAGCCACGAAACCAATTTAGTTAAAAATCATGATCAGAAAAAACAGATATATGGATAGCTAAAATTAACTTTTTCGATATTCGGATCAGTTAAGCAACCCAACCTAGAGACAGAAATCCACCACCGGACAAACAAGACATACAAATCAACAACTTAAGCTCTAAACCCTTCAAGAAACGCTTGTCTTCAGAAGTACTAAAACCGGCAACAAATCGATATTTTCGATCCAGAGAATCAAATTATTTTGATTGAGGCACAGTTTCCTTAGGATGTTTAACCATCGCAAAAAACCTTCTCAAGTATTTAAAATTGCAATACTGCATCCAGAGCGTTTCTGTAGCCCCCATCGAACCTACGTTATTTAAAAAATCGATTTAAAAACGCGGTTTTATTCGTTTGCCGCCAGGCGTATCCCGCGATGAATATGTGGCTATAACAACAAGCCAATGAGGTCCCTATGACTGCCAAAACTCAGAAAGACTATGCTCTGCAACTTGAACGCCTGGCCCAGATCGTGGATCTGGAAAAATACCCAATCCACGATCTGGAACACCCTGTGACCAAGGAATTGGTCGCTCGTTGTCGCGAACAGCTGGATGACATCGGCTGCAGCGTTATCGCTGACTTTGTCCGTCCGGAAGCACAGGAACGGATGCGTCTGGAAGCACGCCGCCTGCTGCCATGTATCTTCCGCTCCGAGCAAGAGCACAATCCGTACATGACAAAGAAAGACGATCGGTTCTCCAGTGATCACCCTAACCACTACCTGCAACGTCGCACCGCAGGCTTTATCAACACCGATATCATCCCGGCAGACTCCGATATGCTGGCAATGTACGACAACGACATCATGACCCGCTTTGTCGGTGAGTGCCTGGGTATCTGGCCGATCTACACCTGGGCCGATCCGCTGGCGCGCTGCCCTTACGGGGTTCTGGAAGACGGTGACTACTTCCCATGGCACTTTGACGGTAACGAATTCACCGTTAGCGTCTCGGTCGAGCAGCCCGCTGAAGGCGGGATCTTCGAATACGCCCCGAATATCCGCACCAAGGAAGATGAAAACATCGACGCGGTAAAACGGGTGCTCAATGGTGACAAGAAAGGTGTGTACGAACTGGAATGGAAACCGGGTTACCTGCAGTTGTTTAAGGGCCGCTACGCCCTGCACCGTGTGCAGAAAGTGAAAGGTCCGGGTGCCTGGATTACCGCCCTGCCGACTTACATGACCGATCCGGATACGGTTAACCGCCCGGAGCACTCCAAGCAGTTCTACGGTCGCGCGCTTCCGATCCATTTCGAACGCGAAGCGAATCGTCCGGATAACCTGCTGGACTAATTAGTTTGTTCTGATTCCCCTTCAACGTAAAAAGCCTTCCGATTGGAAGGCTTTCTTTGTCAGGAGACCTGGATATTACTGACCTGCTTACGGATCTCATCGGCAAAACAGCGCACCGCCTCGCTTACATCACCGGGACTCATATGCAGCTCAATCTCGATCTCGCCCAGGTCCGGCAATCCTTCTGATGGTTTGATCACCCGCCACTCATCTTTAACCAGTGACTCGGACAATGCCGAGATCGCCAAGCCATTGGTGATCGCAATATCAAAACCCGTTACCCCCTGACACTCGAACGAAACAAACCAGTCCTTCTCGTTCTGGTTCAGCTTCTCGACGATGTTGTGTCTGTAGGCACACCCCTGCTCGTATAGCGCCAACGGGATCGGTTGGCTGATATTCAGCTGGTAATCCTTGGCGGCCACCCAGCAGATCTTCTCGCGGCGCACCAACTGTCCACCGGACTCCTGCGGATCTCGGGTTGCCAGGATCAGATCCAGCTCACCTTCCCGCAGGCTCTGGTATAGGTTGTGGCTGTTGTCATTCTTGATCTGGATACGGATCTTCGGAAAACGGCTGATGAACTGTTTTAGAGAATTCAGGATGTAGGCACGCGCATACCCATCGGGGATACCAAAGCGCACGACACCTGACACCTCTTCATTACTGATCGCGTTAAAGGCTTCTTCTGACAGGTTGAGAATCTTACGGGCGTAGGACAGAAGGATCTCGCCCTCGTGGGTGAGCGTGAACTGGTTATAGCTTCGATTCAGCAGCTGTTTACCTGTACCCTCTTCCAGCTTCTTCAACTGAATGCTGACCGCTGCCTGGGTACGATGCAAAGACGCGGCCGCCTTGGTGATACTGCCCGCATCCACAATCGCCACAAAGGTTGCCAACTGGCCGAAGTCGAGCCGTTTCATAGGTAATCCAAAGCCATGTAAGTCAGATCACTTGAATGTATCACTCAATCCAGCGCTTTGTAATGTGGAATGCGACATGTGGGCGAGCGATAAGACCACACGCCCTATCAACCTTTTTTAGAAGCATAGCGCTCGCAAGCTTCCGATGATTTGCACACTCTCAGGGGCGATTTGCTGCTCATCACGACACAACCAGATCGGCTTAATTCCAGCAGCGAGTGCCGGTTGTATATCCTTCACCAAGCTGTCTCCGACCATCGCAATATGCTCTTTTTGGATACCAAGCTGATCAATAATTGCAGGCAGAAACTCCGGCGTACCTTTAGCTACTCCCAGATTTGCCTGACAGAAGTAACCGGTGATGTACTGGCTCAGTCCAACACGCTCGAAAGCCCGGACAATATCCGCTTCGCTGGAATCCGCAGCACCGGTGGCAATGTAAACCTTGGCGTGATGTGACAGATAACTGAGCGCCTCCTTCGCACCATCAACCGCCTCAACCACCTCCCAATCACACATCTTTCCGGGCACACCTGGAAAATCCACCATCAGTGTGTCGCCCCAATCAAACAGGTAAATATCGATCATTGAACTGCCTTGTAGATTCGTTCAGTGGGATAGGCGATCAGATGCCGTAATCACGCTCAACCTTGGCGATGCGTGTTTTAAAGGAGGAATACCAGCGCTTATGCCCAAGCTTTTGCGCTTCCTGATGTTCCAGGTTCGCTTTCCAATTCTTGATCGACTCAAGATCAGACCAATAGGAAACGGTTATACCCACCTCTTCTCGTGCCGATTCCACACCCAGGAAGCCTGGCTGTTCTGAAGCCAACTTCACCATCCTTTCAGCCATATCACCGTAGCCGTTGTCGCCGTCAGTACGAAGAGAGGTGAAGATAACTGCGTAGTATGGTGGTTCCGGGGTTTCTGCGATGAGTGTCACGTTGAGATCCTAAAATGACTAATTGTGCTATTTGACGACAAGTTCGTATTCAATATCTTGAGCCATTTTGCTGAAGACTCCCTTATCGCGGTTGTACATGTCATTGAATCTCAATACATGTGTGCCTTTAGAAAGAGGTTTAAGCATGACCCAATAACCGTCTGTAGCAGCCGGATATACAACTGGCGGATTGTATTCCCTTGGAACCAGCCCCAACAAGTCAAAACACTCTCTCGATGCCAGCCTTGTCCCGGAAGGATTGAGAGCTTTCATCGAGTCCAGCTCTACCTCAATTGAAAGCAACTCGTCATTGTTAAGCGCCGCACTTCGCTTAACGCTTTCACATGTCGTTGAACCTTCATACCTAGGCCAATAAGCCATGTTGATTACAGGAAAAAATATGTGCTTTCCGGCGGGCACTTCACACCGTCTCTTGATCTTTGATGCACCGTATCCACCAGCAAGAAACCACACGTCACCTTGCTGGCCTACATGACAATATTTGCCTGTAATGTCTCTGACTGGACTGATTTCTTGTGGCATGGTGTATGTCCATTGCCACCAGGTATTGGCATACTCATCTAGACGCTTTCCGGCTACCAATTGGTCTGGATGAACCATGAGATCTTCCAGCGGTTGTGCATGTATGTTTGTCGCCAAAAGCAAAGATGCTGCTAAAAGTGCTTTTTTCATGAATTCCATTTCTGTATTTAATCAGTATCAACGCGCCTGCTAGCAAGTGTGTTCAACACGAGTCCAGCGCTAACCTTTTTGAACTATTTCACCGATTCTTTATGAGACCGTAAGCTTTATAGAAACCACTTCCCGCGGTTCACTACGCCTTGTGCAATCGATATCTACTTGCTCTGCTAACGTATCGCCGTAGCAATCTCTCAGGTAGCTCAAGACCTCCTTTCGACTAAACGAACTTGAGCCTTTTTGTGTGTAATAGCGAATCTTCCCACGCTCGAGTTCAATGTTTTTCTGTTCTCGTATAAACGGCTTAATCTCGTCCTTTAACTCTTTTTCTCTTAGAAGCAAATCTTGTATTTTTTTCTTCACATCAAGAAGCTCTTCTGCAATGTCCTTTACCATATCGTCCATAATTAAAACGTCCCTATTAAACTCTAAGCACATTGATAGCAACGGCAGAACATATATCCCAGACGGAGTGGTGCAGCAAAAAAAAGAGAGGTATTGAGAGGTCTAAGTTTTCCGTAACTTCGCATGCTCTTCCATCCGGGAAAATGCGTCAATTTCACGTCTATCCTCACACATCCCCGTGCGGGATGAAAGTGTCGCTGAATCTCTGAATCACAAGACGGTGATCTGGAGCACAGTCAGGTTACCGCTAATTCGAAACACCGTGCTTCTTTACGCAAAGATCAAACCTCCTCTCCCCTGTCGTCTATAGTTTTACAAGTTGAGTGACTGGAAGCGCTACAATGAAAACTAAGCCGTTACTGCTGATCTCTCTCCTCTGCCTGCCATTAACAGGCTGCAATCCGCTCAGGGAGTGGCTCCCCTTTCCTGATGCCGAGCAACAAGCCCCCAAAAGCGCTGAGTCCGAGGTATCCAGCGCCGATATCTATTATCGGTTGGGCGTTCGCCTTGCCAGTGGTAATGATGGCGATCCCAACTATCCACGTGCGCTGGACGCGTTTCAGAAAGCGGCCGAGTTGGGACATGTGGAAGCTCAATACATGTTGGGTACGGCTTATCTCAACGGCAAAGGTACTCAGTCAGACACGCAGCAAGCGGTCAAATGGCTGGAGAGGTCCGCTAAGAAAGGGCATGCGAAAGCACAGTACTCGCTGGGGAATATCTATCTGAATGGGCGAGGTGTTTCGACCGAAGAGGCTTGGGGTGTTCACTGGTTGATGCGTTCCGCAAAACAAGGTCATGGTCCCGCCCAGCTAGCAACCGGGGTCTCGTTTGCAACCGGCATGGGTGTTGTTCAGGACCTGAGTGAAGCGTCAATGTGGCTGAGGTTGGCTCAGAGTAATAACCAAAAACAGGCAAAAGCCTTGCTGGAGAAACTCCACACCAAGATGAGCGCCGAAGAGATCGCTCAAGCAAAAGCACGCTTTAAGCGCTGGTCACCACGGCGTTATACAACAGCCATTTCTCCCGCTGAAATAAGGTTTATACAACACAGCCTGAACCTGTTGGGTTTCCCGTCAGGAACGGCCGACGGATTGCTTGGACCAAACACCCGTAAAGGCATTGCGGCCTATACCTCAGACCGCGGACTGACAGAAATTGGCAGTAAGGTGAATACTGACCTGATCAATGCGATCAGGTCAGAAATGGGGGCTTGATCTGTAATAACTCCGACTTGATCTTATATCGCTTGTAAGAAGACATTGAAGCTAAGGCAGTCTGCTGTCGACCCGAAGCGGTCACAAGGTGTGTGAGATGAGTTTCGCTGCTATGTGCCCTAAGGACACCCTAATAACTTTGCGGTGGCGGCTCCTGATGTTAATCATCTGTAGAAACACATGTGATATAAAACTTCCGGATCACCAGTAAGAAGATATCTATCCGCAGGCTTGTATCCAGACGCTCTGGAGCGCTCTATATATTCTCTACCCAGCGATTTGTTAATCGGATTTCCACCCCCTCCAAAGTATTCATAGCACCCGACCATGAATTCAGAGCGCGCTTTAGACGGATAGTGACCTTCTTCCGCTGATTTTTTATACCAATAATATGCTTTCTCGCTATCCTTCAAAAAAGGAAACCTTAATCCGCGATAAAGCTGGCCAAGCATCGAGTAAGATTTTTGGTATCCTCCAGCTGCTGATTTATGAAACCAAGATAGCGCTGTTTTCGGATCTTTTTTGAACCCATATCGACCAACCAGGTGGTTCCACCCCATACCATATTGAGCCTCAGGCTGATTGTTCCTGGCAGCTTTGTTGTACCACTTTAGTGACTCATTGAAGTTTCTTTTAACAGCTATGCCTTTGATGTATATGAAACTAAGGTATAGCTGAGAGTCAGGATCACCTTGCTGTGCCTTTTTTATTATTTCAGGTACTAAGGGTTCAATCTCTTTAATGGAGAGGCGCCTAATATCTCCTTTTTCAGAAGCGTGAGAGGTCGTGATGCAAAAGATTAAAATCAATTTAATAGCAGTC
>NZ_CAXRBQ010000081.1:0-29634 GCF_964228735.1 Pontibacterium sp.
GGTACTGATCTTGGAAAGTTCGCCGGCGTATTTCTGGTTATTGTCCGCCTCTTCAGAGGAGTTGCGAGACAGGCCTGCAGCTTCGGTGACCGCGTTGCTAATCTCCGCAGTGCTGCTGGTCTGCTCTTCGGTGGCAGCAGCGATCAGGGAACTCATGTTGTGGACGTTCTCGATAGAGGCGCGTACCGACTCGATGGTCTTCTGGGCAGCCTGTGCGGATTCAACGGTGTTCTCTGCCGCTTTAAGCTGTTTGCTCATGCGTGCAGTCGTCGTCGCGGTGGCTTGGTTGAGCTTGTCGGTGATCTGCTTGATCTCTACGGCAGAGTTGTTGGTGCGAGACGCCAGGTTACGGACCTCGTCGGCCACAACTGCAAAGCCGCGGCCTGCTTCACCGGCGCGGGCAGCCTCGATGGCCGCGTTAAGTGCCAGCAGGTTGGTTTGCTCGGCAAAGCCCTGGATCACTTCGAGTGCGCTTTCAATCTCGCGGGCGTCCTCTTTAAGTAGCTCTAGTGCCTTAGCGGTTTCCTCAACCTCCTGGCTCAACTCGTTGATGCTGTCGCTGGTTTTTACCATATAGTCCGCACTCTCGTTTGCCAGAGATTGGGCGTCGGAGGTGGCGTGACTGGTTTGTGCCGCGTTCTCAGCCACCTGATGGTAGGAGCTTTCCAGTTGGGTCATCTGTACAACAACCCGTTCGGTGGTCTCCTGCTGCTTGGATACGATCGACTCGAGGTGCGTTGCGCCCCGGGTAATCTGATTCTCCAGTGAGCTCAGGTGCTGCGTCTCTTTACGGATCTGGGCGATCAGGTGGTTAAAGTAGCTGTGCAGCGCATTTACCGATCCGTTCAGGCTCTGTACCTCGGAGATGTTGCTTTGGAGGGCAAACTCGCTGCTCAAGTCACCCTTAGACAGCTTATCTATATAAGTAGCAGTGTCGGTCAGGATGCGTGACAGGCGGTGCTTCAGCATGGTCATCAGCAGGCCGGTCAGAATGATCAATGCCACGCAGATTGCCAGCAGTACATATACATCACGCTGGATGGCTGCGTAATGTTGGTTGACCTGCTCGGCGTAACGGGCCAGCTCCTGCTCAAGGTCATTCAGCAGCAGTTGCGTGGAGCGTTCTGCGGTTGTTTTCTGGCTGATAAATTTCTGTGCGTTTTGCAGCTCTTTAGGGTAACGCTTAATCAGGGAGTTGATTTCGTCGATGATAGCGTCGCCTTTGTCTTCGCGATCGTCTTCTTCATCATTTTTTTCCCAACCCATCAGTGAGGCCAGGTCGTCTCCGTCGTCGGCGCTCTCAGAATAAACACCCAGGCGAGGAAGTGCTCTTAAGGCCTCTGCATTATCACTTAGCTGTTTGTGGTAGTGATTCAGAGTCGCAAGAGTGTCGGCGTTGTCGTCAGTAAAGTAGTTCTGTCGGGTGTGACCCATGGAAACAAGCGCCTGCTGCAACTTGGTGACTAGCTGCAGGTATTGCCTGCGCAGGGCCGAGTCTGCATGTGTAGCTGACTCGGTATATTCGACGGCGCGATTCAGTTCGCCCATCACCTCGCGTTCGTTATTGATCAGCAACGCTTGAGGGTCGGCAAGCTTGCCAGCAGCACGTAGCTCGGACAGCGTGGTTGTGCTGATCTGCTCAAGCATGGCAATGGTGTTATTGCGCATCTGCTCAGGCAGGTTGCTGCTCTGGGTGGTTTGTTCGATAACCGTATTAATGTTGTCGCTGATGGTGGTCAGCAAGGTGGCGTCGCCGCTCAACAGATAGGTGTGGATTGGTTTGCCAATCAGTTCCTGAATCTGGTTTTGATAGTCTTGGTGGTAAGTACTTGCAGAGAAGGCACTATCCAGTCGGTTCAATGACCAGATAACGGAGCCGCTCAGAAAGATAACAATTAGCAGTAGGGCCGCAGTCGCCAGGCGAGTGAGCTGTGAAATTTTCATTTGTCCCTCAATTAATGCAGCGCTGATCAAACGCTTAGGCAGATACGTTTGGGGGCTGTATCGGCATATCCCTAAATATTGTAGTGATCACTCCATTACGGTTTTGTTACGAAATCTAAAGCCCGTATTTTTCCGCATAAGATTGGCCGTCAGTATGAGAGCTGTGCGTGGACAGCGGGGTAGGGATCGACTAGAATACGGCCGTTTTAGCTGAAAGAAATCGGCTGATTCGGGAGTAATCTAAGGAAAGCGAGGTTAACGTTGGTTTTGCCTCGCTTTTTTGCACGTATAGTATTCATCTGTCTAGTTTTTATCGCGCAGTGCGGGGGGAGGTTAAATTGTCGAGACCAGCCATTTTGGCCCTTGAGGACGGCAGCATTTTCAAGGGGGTGGCGATTGGCGCTGACGGTCAGTCGAGCGGTGAGGTGGTATTTAACACTTCCATGACCGGATATCAGGAGATTCTGACTGATCCGTCCTATTGCCGCCAGATTGTTACGCTGACTTATCCACATATTGGTAACGTGGGTGCTAACAAAGAGGATGAAGAGTCCTCCAAGACTTGGGTTTCCGGTCTTGTAATTCGTGACCTGCCGCTGGTAGCGAGCAACTTCCGTAGTGAAAAGTCTCTGGATGAATATCTGAAAGAGAACAACATTGTTGGTATCGCTGATATCGACACCCGTCGCCTGACACGCATTCTGCGTGAAAAAGGTTCCCTCAACGGCTGCATCATGGCCGGCGAAATCGACGAAGAGAAAGCACTGGCTGACGCTAAAGCCTTCCCGGGTCTGAAGGGTATGGATCTGGCGAAAGAAGTGACTGTGTCTGAAGCCTACGAATGGCGCTCTTCTACCTGGGAGCTGGGTAAAGGCCACGTAGAGAAAACAGATGAAGAATTGCCACATCACGTTGTTGCTTACGACTTCGGTGTAAAGAGCAACATCCTGCGTATGCTGGTTGAGCGCGGTTGCCGACTGACCGTTGTACCAGCCCAGACCCCTGCAGCGGATGTGCTGGCGCTGAATCCGGACGGCGTGTTCCTGTCCAACGGCCCTGGTGATCCGGAGCCATGTGACTACGCAATCTCTGCGATCCAGGAAATCTGCAAAACAGATCTGCCGATCTTCGGTATCTGTCTGGGTCACCAGTTGCTGGCGTTGGCATCTGGCGCACAGACCGAGAAGATGAAGTTCGGTCACCACGGTGCTAACCACCCGGTACAGGATCTGGATTCCAAGCATGTGATGATCACCAGCCAGAACCACGGTTTTGCTGTTGCTGAAGACACTATGCCAGACACACTGCGTGCAACCCACAAGTCTCTGTTTGATGGTTCCCTGCAAGGTATCGAGCGGACTGATCGCCCGGCTTTCAGCTTCCAGGGTCACCCTGAAGCAAGCCCGGGGCCACACGATGTGGCACCTCTGTTCGACAAATTTATCGAGCAGATCGAAGCGCGTAAAAACGCGTAAGCAAATTTAGACAGAACGTTCAGTCAATTGATACGACCGGTATAAACGATGCCAAAACGTACGGACATAAAAAGTATTTTGATTCTTGGCGCTGGCCCGATTGTAATCGGCCAGGCCTGTGAGTTTGACTATTCCGGTGCCCAGGCATGTAAGGCACTGCGTGAAGAGGGTTACCGTGTAATCCTGGTAAACTCCAACCCAGCGACCATCATGACCGACCCGGCGATGGCCGACTCCACCTACATCGAGCCGATCAACTGGAAAACAGTTGCGAAGATCATCGAGAAAGAGCGTCCGGATGCGCTGCTGCCTACCATGGGTGGTCAGACTGCACTGAACTGTGCGCTGGATCTGGATCGCGAAGGTGTGCTGAAAGAGTTTGGCGTTGAGATGATCGGCGCAACTCAGGACGCTATCGATAAAGCGGAAGACCGTGATCGCTTCGACAAAGCGATGAAGAAGATCGGTCTGGAGTGTCCACGTGCTGCGATCGCTCATAGCATGGAAGAGGCGCTGCAGGTTCAGTCTCAGCTGGGCTTCCCTTGTATCATCCGTCCATCCTTCACCATGGGTGGTACTGGTGGTGGTATCGCGTACAACAAAGAAGAGTTCATCGAGATCTGTGAGCGTGGTCTGGACCTGTCTCCGACCAACGAGCTGCTGATCGATGAATCTCTGATCGGTTGGAAAGAGTACGAGATGGAAGTTGTTCGTGACAAAAACGACAACTGCATCATCATCTGTTCCATCGAAAACTTCGATGCGATGGGTGTGCATACCGGTGATTCCATCACAGTGGCACCTGCACAGACCCTGACCGACAAAGAATACCAGCTGATGCGTAATGCATCTCTCGCGGTACTGCGTGAGATCGGCGTAGAAACCGGTGGTTCCAACGTACAGTTTGGTGTTAACCCGAAAGACGGCCGTATGGTTGTGATCGAGATGAACCCGCGTGTATCTCGTTCCTCCGCACTGGCGTCCAAGGCAACTGGTTTCCCAATCGCTAAAGTAGCGGCAAAACTGGCGGTAGGTTACACCCTGGACGAGTTGCAGAATGATATCACCGGCGGTGCAACTCCGGCGTCTTTCGAGCCGTCCATCGACTACGTTGTGACTAAGATTCCTCGTTTCACCTTCGAGAAATTCGAACAGGCTAACGATCGTCTGACGACTCAGATGAAGTCTGTGGGTGAAGTGATGGCGATCGGCCGTACTCAGCAGGAATCTCTGCAGAAAGCTCTGCGTGGCCTGGAAGTGGGTGCGACCGGTTTCGATCCGATTGTCGACCTGAACAGCGAAGATGCGCGCACTGACATCGTGCGTGAGATGAAACAGCCTGGCGACAAGCGTATCTGGTTCCTGGGTGACGCATTCCGTCTGGGTATGAGCGTGGAAGAGCTGTACGAGCTGTCCGGCATCGACCCATGGTTCCTGGTTCAGGTTGAAGACATCATCAAAGACGAGCAGCGTGTTGCTGAGATGGCGCTGTCCGATCTGGACGCTGACGCTATCTTCCGTCTGAAGCGCAAAGGTTTCTCCGATGCGCGTCTGGCGACCCTGCTGGGTGTGAGCGAGAAGCAGTTCCGCAAGCACCGTCAGAACCTGAACATCCGTCCGGTATTCAAGCGTGTTGATACCTGTGCGGCTGAGTTCTCGACCGATACTGCTTACATGTACTCCACCTATGAGGAAGAGTGTGAAGCGAACCCGTCTGACCGTGACAAGATCATGGTTATCGGTGGCGGTCCTAACCGTATCGGTCAGGGTATCGAGTTTGACTACTGCTGTGTACACGCAGCACTGGCGGCGCGTGCGGACGGTTACGAAACCATTATGGTTAACTGTAACCCTGAAACCGTATCCACCGATTACGACACCTCCGACCGTTTGTTCTTCGAGCCGATCACGCTGGAAGACGTGCTGGAAATCGTAAACGTTGAGAAGCCAAAGGGTGTCATCGTGCAGTACGGTGGTCAGACACCACTGAAACTGGCGGTAGCACTGGAGCAGGCAGGTGTGCCGATCATCGGTACCTCTCCGGAAGCGATCGACCGTGCGGAAGACCGTGAGCAGTTCCAGCAGATGCTGAAGCGCCTGGGTCTGAAGCAGCCGGAAAACGCGACTGTACGCTCCCTGGAAGAAGCGATCATCGAAGCCGACAAGCTGGGTTACCCGCTGGTTGTGCGTCCATCCTACGTACTGGGTGGTCGTGCGATGGAGATCGTATACAAAGAGGAAGAGCTGCGCCGCTACATGAACACAGCGGTACAGGTATCCAACGACGCACCGGTTCTGCTGGATCACTTCCTGAATGCAGCGGTTGAAGTGGATATCGATGCGGTATCCGACGGCAAGACCGTTGTGATCGGTGCGATCATGCAGCACATCGAGCAGGCGGGTGTTCACTCCGGTGACTCTGCATGTTCCCTGCCACCATACAGCCTGCCAGCGGACGTGCTGGACGAGATGCGCGATCAGGTGAAGAAGATGGCGCTGGAGCTGGGTGTTATCGGCCTGATGAACACGCAGTTGGCTTACCAGGACGGCGAGATCTACGTGATCGAGGTGAACCCTCGTGCATCCCGTACTGTACCGTTCGTATCCAAGTGTATCGGTGTTTCCCTGGCGAAGATCGGTGCGCAGGTGATGGCTGGTAAAACACTGGAAGAGCTGGGCTTCACTGAAGAGATCGTACCTGAACACTTCAACGTGAAAGAAGCGGTATTCCCGTTCAACAAATTCCAGGGCGTTGACCCGATCCTGTCTCCGGAGATGAAGTCTACCGGTGAGGTAATGGGTACCGGCGAAACCTTCGGCGAAGCGTTCATGAAGGCGCAGGTCGGCGCGGGTGAGAAGATGCCTAAGAAAGGTAAGGCATTTATCTCCGTTCGCGAGGTTGATAAGAAGGATGTAATTGCGGTAGCTTCTGATCTGGTTGAGCTGGGCTTCGAGCTGGTTGCAACCCGAGGCACTGCAGCGCTGCTGGAAGAGAATGGTCTGACGGTTGAGCGTGTGAACAAGGTGATGGAAGGTCGTCCTAACATCGTCGACATGCTGAAGAACGAAGAGATCGCATACGTAGTGAACACTACCGAAGGCCGTAAGGCGATTGCGGACTCTGCGGAAATTCGTCGCTCAGCGCTGCAGCACAAAGTACCTTACAGCACTACGCTGGCGGGTGCGGAGGCAACGACCCGTGCACTGCAGTATGGCGAAGAGAAGACCGTTCGTCGTCTGCAGGACATCCACGCAGGTGAGAGTGTATGAATAACCGAGTACCTATGACCGTTGGCGGCGAGAAAGCGCTGCGCGAAGAGCTGGATCAGCTGAAAACCGTAGACCGTCCACGTGTGATTGCGGATATCGCAGAAGCACGTGAGCACGGAGATCTGAAAGAGAACGCCGAGTATCACGCTGCGCGTGAGCAGCAGGGGTTTATTGAGGGTCGTATTCAGGAGCTGGAAGGCAAGCTGGCTAACTGTCAGGTTATCGATGTGACGTCTATTCCTCACAGCGGTAAGGTTATTTTTGGCACCACCGTCTCCATCATCAACATCGATAACGATAAAGAACAGCGTTATCAGATCGTGGGTGATGATGAGGCGGACATTAAAAACCGTAAGATCTCCGTAAACTCTCCGATCGCGCGTGCGCTGATTGGTAAAGAGGAAGGGGATGTCGTGGCTGTGAACACACCGAGCGGTGTGATCGAGTACGAAATCGACGAAGTGCTGCACGTTTGATGCAGCACAGCGCATAAAAAAGGCACCTTCGGGTGCCTTTTTTGTATCTGGAGGTTGCTGTGCTGATCAGCGTAGCAGGTTGGACAGGCGTGGATCCGGGTTTTCCGCCTTGCGGTACAGCAGGGCGATGTTGCCGATCTCCTGAACGATCACGGCTTCAACGATACCGGCCAGTTCCTTGATCATCTGCTTTTTCACGTCGCGATCGCCAACAGCGAATTTCACCTTGATCAACTCGTGATCTTCCAGAGCGCGGTCAACTTCCAGCTGAACGTTCTCTGTCAGGCCTTTGCCTGCCACGGTTACCAGCGGATTCAGGTTGTGACCAATGGTGCGATAATGCTTCTTTTGCTCGGGCGTCAAGCTCATACTAAAATACGTGCCTCAAAAATTAACGGTTCCGGTGATCCGAAACCTTCAATAATTTCTACAATATTACCTGAGATGGGTGTCTAAGAGTAGCAGATCCACTCAGGTAAACAGCGCGCAGAGGTCGGTAACAGGTGGCAAGATCTAAAAGTAGTGGTCGATGGATGCAGGAACATTTTGACGATCACTACGTCAAACAGTCCAAAGAACAGGGCTATCGCTCCCGCGCCAGCTTTAAGCTGCTGGAGCTGCACGAAAAAGACAAACTGTTCCGCCCGGGCATGACTGTTGTGGATCTGGGTGCCGCGCCGGGTGGATGGTCACAAGTGGCCGCACAGTTGGTGGGTGATACCGGTCGGGTTGTTGCCTCTGATATCCTGCCGATGGACTCTATGGCGGGTGTCGAGTTTGTGCAGGGTGACTTCACCGAGGAGGAAGTCCTGCACCGGATTTTGCAAGCGTTGGGTGATGAACCTGCCGACCTTGTAATTTCGGATATGGCCCCCAATATGAGTGGTATGAACAGTGTCGACCAGCCAGCTGCGATGTATCTGGTTGAGCTGGCCCTGGATATGGCGCGTCAGGTGCTCAAGCCTGGCGGTAACTTTGTCGCAAAAGTATTTCAGGGTGAAGGCTTTGACGAGTATATGCAGGACATGCGTCAAAGCTTCAATAAGGTCATTACACGCAAGCCTGATGCGTCACGCGCACGGTCGCGGGAAGTCTACCTGTATGGCAAAGGCTTTAAAGGTTGAGTAGCGGCCTGCTACAAGTGTTATAGTGTGTAGCGCGTTATTCCGATGCCTGGAGCATCGAAGATAAGCTGAGGATAATCCATTGAACGATATGGCAAAGAATCTGGTGCTGTGGCTAGTAATAGCAGCAGTGCTATTGACGGTCTTTAACAATTTTAACGAAGGGGTTGAAAGTAATCGCCTCAGCTATTCTGACTTCGTCACCGAGGTCCAGGATGGACGTGTATCCAAGGTTGTGATTGATGGATACACCATTGCCGGTGAGCGTACCAGCGGTGATCGCTTTGAGACAATCCGTCCTGCGCTGGAAGACCCGAAGCTGGTTGATGACCTGCTGCGCAACAACGTAATTATCGAAGGCAAACAGCCGGAACAGCAGAGCATCTGGTCTCAGCTGCTGGTAGCGTCCTTCCCGATCCTGGTGATTATCGCCGTATTTATGTTCTTCATGCGTCAGATGCAGGGCGGTGGCGGCGGCAAAGGCGGCCCGATGTCCTTTGGTAAGTCCAAGGCGCGTATGCTGGGTGAAGACCAGATCAAGACCACCTTCGACGACGTTGCGGGTGTTGAAGAGGCGAAAGAGGAAGTAAAAGAGCTGGTTGATTACCTGCGTGATCCTGGAAAGTTCCAGCGTCTGGGTGGTCACATTCCGCGTGGTGTACTGATGTCCGGTAACCCGGGTACCGGTAAAACCCTGCTGGCGAAGGCGATCGCCGGTGAGGCGAAGGTGCCGTTCTTTAGTATTTCCGGTTCTGATTTCGTAGAGATGTTCGTAGGTGTGGGTGCGTCCCGCGTACGTGACATGTTCGAACAGGCGAAGAAAAACGCACCATGCATCATCTTTATCGATGAGATCGATGCGGTGGGTCGTCACCGTGGTGTTGGCTTGGGTGGCGGTAACGACGAACGTGAGCAGACCCTCAACCAGTTGCTGGTAGAGATGGACGGTTTCGAAGGTACCGAGGGTATCATCGTCATCGCTGCAACCAACCGCCCGGACGTATTGGACCCTGCACTGCTGCGTCCAGGTCGTTTCGACCGTCAGGTACATGTGGGTCTGCCGGATATCCGTGGCCGTGAAAAGATTCTGAAAGTACATATGCGCAAAGTGCCGCTGGGCGACGATGTGAAACCTGAGCTGATTGCGCGTGGTACACCGGGCTTCTCCGGTGCTGACCTGGCAAACCTGGTGAACGAAGCCGCACTGTTTGCTGCCCGTGCCAGCAAGCGCACCGTAGGTATGGAGCAGTTCGAGAAAGCGAAAGACAAGATCATGATGGGTACCGAGCGTAAATCCATGGTGATGTCTTACGAAGAGCGTCTGAATACCGCCTACCACGAGTCTGGTCATGCGATTGTTGGTCGCCTGATGCCAGGCCATGATCCGGTATACAAAGTGTCTATCATTCCGCGTGGGCGTGCATTGGGTGTAACCATGTTCCTGCCGGAAGAGGATCGCTACAGCCACAGTCGCCAGACCATTATCTCCAATATCTGCTCCCTGTACGGTGGCCGAATTGCGGAAGAGATGACATTGGGTAAAGACGGTGTGACCACCGGCGCGGCGAATGATATTCAGCGCGCAACCTCCATGGCGCACAATATGGTCGCCAAATGGGGTCTGAGCGATGAGCTGGGACCGTTGTTGTATGACGACGAAGAGCAGGATCCGTTTAACCGTGGTTACGGCCAGCCGGCGAAAACTATCTCTGAAGAAACGCAGCATCGCATCGATAAAGAAGTGCGTCGTGTGATTGATGAGTGCTACGCCAAGTCGCAGCAGTTGCTGGAAGACAATCGCGATATCCTAGAGTCCATGACTCAGGCGTTGATGAAGTACGAGACCATCAGCAGTGAACAGATCGATGAGCTGATGGCGCGTGAGCCGGTATCTCCACCAGACGGCTGGGTGGATGAAGACGACAAGGGTAACGATGACTCTGGTGCGTCTGCACAGCGTGCTGAAGAACCGCGCAAGGAGTCTGGCCGGGATGATACCCAGGATGACTCCGGTGTTGATCCGGATATGCCGTCCCCGGACAATAACCTGCACTAAGCCAATCGTGTATCTACAAAGGCTGATCGATAGATCGGCCTTTTTTATATATCGATCTTCCTAGTATTTGATTGCGGAGCAAGTGAGTGAGCATTAGCCAGCTGGCGTGTGGACGCCATACTCTGGATTTGAGTCGTACCCAGGTGATGGGCATCCTGAACGTAACCCCTGACTCCTTTTCGGACGGCGGTAAGCTGTATGAAAGCAGTCAGCTGTCGCTGGATCAGGCGGTACGTCGCGCTGCGGCAATGGTGTCAGAGGGTGCGACTATCATTGATGTGGGCGGTGAATCGACCCGTCCGGGGGCAGCACCGGTGTCTCTGGAAGAGGAGATGGCGCGTGTCATCCCTGTGGTAGAGAGACTGAACAGTGAGCTTGATGTGGTGGTATCGGTGGATACCAGTTCACCGGAAGTGATCCGTGAAGCCGCTAAAGTGGGCGCAGGCCTGATCAACGATGTGCGTGCCCTGGGTAAGCCGGGGGCGCTGGAGGCGGCGGCTGCAACTGATCTACCCATCTGCCTGATGCATATGCAGGGCAGTCCCGCCACTATGCAGGATGCGCCGACCTACGATGATGTGCTGGACGATGTAGCGGCATTTCTGAAGCAGCGTGTGAAGGATTGTGAGGCGGTTGGTATTCAAAAAGAACGCCTTATCCTTGATCCAGGTTTTGGCTTTGGCAAAACCATCGAGCATAATTTAAGGCTGTTGAATAATCTGGATGCATTGCATGCGCTGGGACTGCCGTTGCTGATTGGTACCTCGCGCAAGTCAATGATTGATCATGTGTTGCACCGTCCGGTGGATCAGCGGTTGGCAGGCAGTCTGGCCACCGTTGCAATCTCGGTAATGCAGGGAGCGCAGATAATCCGTGTTCACGACGTGGCAGAAACAGTTGATGTTGTGCGTATGACAGAAGCAGTGCGCAACGAATCCATTGGAGAGGATTAAGTAGTAATGAGCAGACGTTATTTTGGTACTGACGGAATTCGTGGAAAAGTTGGTCAGTTCCCGGTTACTCCTGATTTTATGCTTAAGCTGGGCTGGGCCGCCGGTAAGGTGTTTGCCCGTGAAGGTCGCAGCAAAATTCTGATCGGTAAGGACACCCGTATCTCCGGTTATATGTTTGAGTCCGCGCTGGAGGCCGGTCTCTCTGCAGCAGGTGTTGATGTATTGCTGCTGGGGCCGATGCCAACGCCGGCCATCGCTTACCTGACCCGGACCTTCCATGCGAACGCGGGTATCGTAATCAGTGCGTCCCATAACCCGCACTACGACAACGGCATCAAGTTCTTCTCGGCGCAGGGTACCAAGTTGCCGGATGAGATCGAACAGGCGATCGAGGCGCAGTTGGACATCGCGATGACCACTGTTGACCCGGCGTTGCTGGGTAAGGCCAAGCGTATCGAAGATGCGCCAGGGCGTTACATCGAGTTCTGTAAAGCCAGTGCCGGTGGTATCGATCTGAAAGGTATGAAGATTGCGCTGGATTGTGCCAACGGTGCGACCTATCACGTATCTCCTAAGGTATTTACCGAGCTGGGTGCAGAAGTGATTGAGGTGGCGTCTTCGCCGGACGGTCTGAACATCAACGACGAGTGTGGTGCAACCTCAACCGAGCGTTTGCAGAAAGTTGTGGTGGCTGAAGAGGCTGACCTGGGTATCGCGCTGGACGGTGACGGCGACCGTGTGATCATGGTGGATGGCGCCGGTGAAGAGGTGGACGGTGATGAGTTGTTGTTCATTATCGCTACCCACCTGAAAGAGCTGGGCGAATTCGAAGGTGGCGTGGTTGGCACATTAATGTCCAACTTCGGTCTGGAGCAGGCGTTCAAGCGTGCGGACATTCCATTTGTGCGTGCCAAGGTGGGAGACCGCTATGTGATGGAACAGTTGGCTGCGCATAACTGGTTGCTGGGGGGCGAATCCTCGGGTCATCTTGTATGCCGCCATCTGACAACCACCGGTGACGGTACCGTATCTGCACTGCAGGTACTGCGTGCGATGGCCGACAGCGGAAAGAGCCTGCATGAGCTGAAGCTGGGTATGAGCAAGATGCCGCAGACCATGATCAACGTGCGTATGCAGAAAAAAGTGGATGTGACCGGTGTTGAAGCGGTACGTGAAGCTGTGGCTGCAACGGAAGCAACGCTGGGCTCGCGTGGTCGCGTGTTGCTGCGTCCATCCGGTACCGAGCCGGTGGTGCGTGTGATGATCGAAGGCGAGGATGCCGCCGAGGTCAAGGAACTCTGTCAGGCGCTGGCAGCAGAAGTAGAAAATGCATTGCAGGCGCTTGAAACTTCAGAGTAACGCAGTTACTATTTGCGCCTCTTTCGATAGGGGGTCTCGATGCGTACAGCCATTGTCGCCGGAAACTGGAAAATGAACGGTAACAGTGAGTCCATCAATGAAC
Source organism: Pontibacterium sp. (assembly GCF_964228735.1). GTDB lineage: Bacteria > Pseudomonadota > Gammaproteobacteria > Pseudomonadales > Balneatricaceae > Pontibacterium. Next base: position 12,761 of record NZ_CAXRBQ010000081.1, read on the forward strand.
TGATGGGAGCACTGGTTGATAACCTTCAGGGTCTTGATGCAGTTGAGACACTGGTATGTCCCCCGGCTGTATACCTGTCTCAGGTAAAAGGTCTGATTGGTGACGCGTCTGTTGCGCTGGGCGCACAGAATGCCAGTCAGTTCGAAAGTGGCGCATTTACCGGTGAAAATGCACCGGGCATGCTTGTTGATCTGGGATGTCAGTACGTCATTCTGGGTCACTCCGAGCGACGCGCAATCTTCGGTGAAAAAGACGCGGATATCGCAGCGAAATTTGCAGCAGCGATTGAAGCGGGCCTGACGCCAATTCTGTGCGTTGGTGAAACACTGGAAGAGCGTGAATCCGGTAACACCATGAATGTTGTAGGCGGTCAGCTGAAAGCTGTGCTGGATGCATGTGGTGTTGAGTCTTTCGCCAAAGCGGTCATCGCATATGAGCCGGTTTGGGCGATTGGTACCGGTAAGACAGCAACCCCAGAGCAGGCGCAGGAAGTACATCAGGCTGTGCGTGCCATTGTTGCTGAATACAACGCAGAGGTCGCTGCGGGTGTTAGAATTTTGTACGGTGGAAGTGTAAACGCGGCAAATGCAGCCGAACTGTTTGCTAACGCCGACGTGGATGGTGGCCTGGTTGGCGGCGCATCCTTAAAAGCAAATGACTTTATCGCAATCTGTCGCGCCGCGGCAGAAGCGTAACGAAACGGTTGATAGATGGAAACACTGGTACTGATTGTTCATGTCTTGCTGGCTGCCGGTATTATCGCTCTGGTATTGCTGCAGCAGGGTAAGGGTGCAGAAGCCGGCGCGTCTTTCGGCGCAGGCGCTTCTCAGACTGTGTTTGGTAGTAGCGGTAGCACGTCTTTCCTGGCGCGCATCACCGGCCTGCTGGCAACCGGTTTGTTCATCACCAGTTTTATGCTGGCCGTTGTGGCTAAGGATAAAGCGAATGCAGTTGGCGATGCAGGTATCCCTGCCGCAGAACTGATCGAAAGCAGTGCAGCTGAGGCTGAGGAGCCAGAACTGCCAGCGCTGGAAGCTGAAAAAGCACCTGCGCCGGAGTCTGATATCCCAACAGCTGACTGATACCTAGTTTGCCCAAGTGGTGGAATTGGTAGACACGCTATCTTGAGGGGGTAGTGACCTACGGTCGTGCCGGTTCGAGTCCGGCCTTGGGCACCATGATCTTGAAAAAGGTCGCGGGTATATGTAGAATATGCCCAGTTTTTTGATGCGGGGTGGAGCAGTCTGGTAGCTCGTCGGGCTCATAACCCGAAGGTCGTTGGTTCAAATCCGGCCCCCGCTACCAATTCAAAAGACACGGTAACGGTAGTTCGACAGGCTTTCATCGGTCTGTTTGAGTAGGTCGATTCCGGCCCCGTCACCAACCTTATTCGTTTGAAAGGGGCCTAACAGGGCCTTTTTTTATACGCGAACCATAGTCACGGTACTGTGTGTTGGAGATGGGTCTATTTGACCCATTTTTTGTTTGTGCCGTAAGTGAGGTTATTCAGTGTCAGCAAAGCTGAAACAACTACAGGAGTTGATCGAACCGGGTGTGGTTGCACTGGGCGTTGAGCTCTGGGGAATTGAATACATTTCGCAGGGACGTCACAACACCCTGCGTATCTACATCGACTCCGAAAATGGCGTGGATGTGGATGATTGTGCCCGGGTAAGTCACCAGGTCAGCGGCGTGCTGGACGTGGAAGACCCGATTACCGGCCAATACACACTGGAAGTTTCGTCGCCGGGTATGGACCGCCCACTGTTTACTCTTGAACAATTCGCTGCCTATGCAGGTAGCCAGGTGCAGGTGCGCCTGCGTGTCGCTTTTGAAGGGCGTCGCAAGTTCAAGGGGCTGCTGAACGGTGTGGAAGGTGACGATGTTCTGGTGGTTGTGGATAACGAAGAATATCTGTTGCCGATCGACTATATCGATCGGGCGAACGTAATCCCTCAGTTCTAAGAGTGGTTTTGGGGTATCAGGCGAGGCAGAGGAATGAATAAAGAGATTCTGTTGGTAGCAGAAGCTGTATCTAACGAAAAAGATGTACCTAAAGAGGTGATCTTTGAGGCGATCGAATTCGCCTTGGCAGCTGCGACGAAAAAGCGTTACGACGAAGAAGCGGATATTCGTGTAGAGATCGACCGTGTAAGCGGCGACTACGACACCTTCCGTACATGGAAAGTAGTGAGCAACGAAGAAGTACCTGCACTGGGTACCGAGCTGACTATGGAAGAAGCGGAAGAGCTGGATACCAGCCTGCAGCCTGGTGATACCTACGAAGAGCAGGTTGAGTCCGTTAAGTTCGGCCGTATCGCTGCACAGACTGCTAAGCAGGTTATCGTGCAGAAGGTACGCGAAGCTGAGCGTGCAAAAATTGTTGAGTTGTACCGTGACCGTGTCGGTGAGCTGATCTCCGGCAGTGTCAAAAAAGTGACTCGCGATAACATTATTGTTGACCTGGGCAACAACGCGGAAGCTCTGCTGCCGCGTGATCAGCTGATTCAGCGCGAAGCGTTCCGCATGGGTGACCGTGTGCGCGCAATCCTGTCTGAAGTACGTGCTGAAGGTCGTGGTCCACAGTTGGTACTGAGCCGTACCTGCAACGAGATGCTGATCGAGCTGTTCCGCATCGAAGTGCCTGAGATCTCCGAAGAGGTGATCGAGATCCGTGCAGCGGCACGTGATCCTGGTTCCCGTGCGAAGATCGCGGTGAAAACCAACGACGGCCGTATCGATCCAGTTGGCGCATGTGTAGGTATGCGTGGTGCACGTGTACAGGCTGTATCCACCGAACTGGGTGGTGAGCGTGTAGACATCGTGCTGTGGGACGACAACCCGGCACAGCTGGTGATCAACGCAATGGCGCCTGCGGATGTGGCTTCCATCATCATCGATGAAGAAACCCACTCTATGGACGTTGCGGTTGCTGAGGAAGCACTGGCGATGGCGATCGGTCGTAGCGGTCAGAACGTGCGCCTGGCAGCTGAACTGACTGGCTGGCAGTTGAACGTGATGACCGAAGAGGAAGTTGCTGAGAAGCAGCAGAGCGAAACCGGATCCGTTCTGGAAACCTTTATCGAGCACCTGGACGTTGATGAAGACGTGGCAGAAGTACTGCTGGACGAAGGTTTCACCACACTGGAAGAAGTTGCCTACGTTCCAGTGGAAGAGATGCTTGAAATTGACGGCTTCGACGAAGATATCGTTGAAGAGCTGCGCACACGTGCCAAAGATGCGCTGCTGAACCTGGCGATTGCAAGCGAAGAGCAGTTGGACAAAGCAGAGCCTGCCGAAGACTTGCTGGAGATGGACGGTATGGACCGTCACCTGGCGTTCGTGCTGGCCGCTCGTGGCATCGTAACCATGGAAGACCTGGCTGAACAGGCGGTTGAAGATCTGCTGGATGTGGAAGGCCTGGACGAAGAGAAAGCTGCGGAATTAATTATGACAGCGCGTGCGCCTTGGTTTGAGGACCAGGACTAACACGGGCCGGCGGAATAGGAGAACCAAGATGGCAGAAGTAACAGTAAAACAACTTGCCGATGTGGTTGGTGTTTCCGTTGATCGTTTGCTGACGCAGATGCAGGAAGCGGGCATTAATGGGAAAACTGAAACCTCCGGCGTTTCAGAAAGTGAGCGTCAGTCTCTGCTGGCCTTCCTGAAACGCAGCCACGGTGAAAACGCTGAAGAGGGTGAGCCTAAGAAGATCACCCTGAAACGTAAGACCACTTCTACCCTGAAAGTGGCAGGTGCTTCAGGCAAGAAAAAAACCGTTAACGTAGAAGTGCGTAAGAAGCGTACTTACGTTAAACGCGATACGCTGGAAGATGAGCAGGTGGCGGAGCAGGAGCAGCAGGTTGCTGCAGAAGCGGCTGCGCAGGCAGAAGCTGACGCGCGCCAGGCTGAAGAAGCACGCCAGGCTGAAGAAGCTCGCTTGAAGGCGGAACAGGAAGCAAAAGCTCAGCAGGAGCAGGACGCAGCTGCGAAAGCGGCGGAAGAAGCTGAAGCCAAGCGCCGTGCAGCGGAAGAAGAAGTTCTGCGTAAACAGCAGGAAGCGGTTCGCGAAGCAGCTAAGAAAACCGAAGCTGAGCGTCAGCGCACCCGTGAACAGCGCGGTGGCGGTAGCGATGATGACCGTCGTGGCGGCAAGAAGAATGCCCGCGGTGGTGATAAGCGTGGTGGCGACAAAGGTGGTCAGAACCGTCGTGGCGGCAAGATTAGCCGTAACAAAAACGCACGCGGTGGTGCAGCGCGTTCTGGCGGTAAGCCAAATGCACACGGCTTTACCGAACCTACGACCACTAAGGTAATGGAAGTCACCATCCCTGAGAGCCTGACCGTTGCAGACCTGGCGAAGAAGATGAACGTCAAGGCTGCAGAAGTGATCAAGGTGATGTTCAAGATGGGTGCGATGGCAACCATCAACCAGGTGATCGATCAGGATACCGCTGTACTGGTGGTTGAAGAGATGGGTCACACGCCGAAGCCAATGCAGGAAAATGCAGTGGAAGAGGCGCTGATGGAGAGCATCCAGCAGGCACAGGGTGAGCAGGAAGGCCGTGCACCGGTTGTTACCGTAATGGGTCATGTAGACCACGGTAAAACCTCCTTGCTTGACTACATCCGTGCAACCCGCGTTGCTGCAGGCGAATCCGGTGGTATTACCCAGCACATCGGTGCATACCACGTAGAAACTGACAATGGCATGGTGACCTTCCTGGATACACCGGGACACGCAGCGTTTACCGCAATGCGTGCACGTGGTGCCAAGCTGACCGATATCGTTATCCTGGTAGTAGCTGCGGATGACGGTGTAATGCCACAGACTGAAGAGGCGGTTCAGCACGCGAAAGCGGCAGGCGTACCTCTGGTGGTAGCGGTTAACAAGATCGATAAAGAAGAAGCTGATCCGGATCGTGTGAAAAACGAACTGGCACAGCGCGACGTTATCCCGGAAGAGTGGGGTGGCGACGTAATGTTCGTGAACGTATCGGCTAAATCTGGTCAGGGCATCGACGAGTTGATCGAAGCGGTACTGCTGCAGGCGGAAGTACTGGAACTGACTGCATCTCCGGCTGCGCCGGCACAGGGTGTGGTAGTTGAATCCCGTCTGGATAAAGGACGTGGTCCGGTTGCAACCCTGCTGGTACAGAACGGTACCCTGCGTAAGGGTGACATCGTTCTGGCAGGTCTGCACTACGGTCGTGTTCGTGCGATGCTGGATGAGAACGGTAAGCCGATTGATGAAGCAGGTCCGGCGATCCCGGTTGAGATCCTGGGTCTTGACGGTACTCCAGATGCCGGTGACGAGTTCACCATGGTAACCAGCGAGAAGAAAGCACGTGAAGTTGCACTGTTCCGTCAGGGCAAATACCGTGAAGTTAAGCTGGCACGCCAGCAGGCATCCAAGCTGGAGAACCTGTTCGCGAACATGCAGGCTGGCGATGTGAAGTCTCTGAACATCGTCCTGAAAGCCGACGTACGTGGTTCCCTGGAAGCCCTGTCCAACGCGCTGGAAGATCTGTCCACCGACGAAGTAAAAGTGAACATCGTATCCAGCGGTGTGGGTGGTATCGCGGAAACCGATGCCAACCTGGCGGTGGCGTCTTCTGCACTGATCATCGGCTTTAACGTACGTGCGGATGCACAGGCGAAAACCGTGGTTGAGCGTGAAGGTATCGAACTGCGTTACTACAGCGTAATCTACGACATCATCGATGACGTGAAACAGGCGATGGGCGGTCTGCTCTCTCCTGAGTACCGTGAAGAGATCGTGGGTATTGCTGAAGTACGTGACGTATTTAAGGCACCTAAGATCGGTCTGGTCGCAGGCTGTATGGTGACCGAGGGTACCGTTTACCGTAACAAGCGTATCCGTGTACTGCGTGACAACGTGGTTATCTATGAAGGCGAGCTGGAATCCCTGCGTCGCTTCAAGGATGCCGTGGGTGAAGTCCGTCAGGGCATGGAGTGTGGTATCGGCGTGAAGAACTACAATGACGTTAAAGTCGGCGACCAGATCGAGGTCTTCGACACCGTCGAAGTTCAGCGTACGCTGTAATTAAGTATCACAGGAAAATATGGCTCGAGAATTTAGTCGTACACAACGGATCGCGGACCAGGTACAGCGTGACCTGGCCCAGCTGATCCAGTTTGAAATCAAAGATCCTCGTATGGGTATGGTGACCATCAGCCACGTTAAGATCGCCAAAGATCTTGGCTACGCCGATGTTTACGTGACCGTACTGCCCCTGGGGGATCAGGATGAAGCAACCGCGATCAAGGAATCCCTGGCAGTGTTGAACAACGCTGCGGGCTTCCTGCGTGGTGAGCTGGCGCGTGGCATCAAGCTGCGCGTTATGCCTGCGCTGCGTTTTCACTTCGATGAAACCGTTGAGCGCGGACGTCATCTGCACGGCCTGATCGAAAGTGCCGTGCGTCTGGAAAATTCCAAAGATCAGGACGAGGAGTAACTCGTGGCGCGAAGACGTAATCGTGGTCGCGCGATCGATGGGATCTTTCTGCTCAACAAGCCTGCAGGTATGTCCTCCAATGCAGCGTTGCAGCGCGTAAAGCGCATCTACGGTGCAGCGAAAGCGGGACATACCGGCGCGCTTGATCCTCTGGCAACCGGTATGTTGCCGATCTGTCTGGGAGAAGCGACTAAGTTTTCCCACTACCTGTTGGATTCCGATAAGCGTTACATCACTACAGCCAAGCTGGGTATCCGTACCGATTCCAGTGATGCTGACGGTGAGGTCGTTGCGACCGCGCCAGTGGGTGACGATGTTACCGAGGAACGTATTCAGGCGCTGTTGGAGGAAAACTTCAGCGGTGAGATCGAGCAGGTGCCATCCATGTTCTCGGCACTGAAGTTCAACGGCCAGCCGCTCTACAAGCTGGCACGTCAAGGTATTCAGGTCGAGGTTAAACCACGCCAGGTCACGATCCATGAGATCAAAATGACCGGTTTCCGTGGTGACGAGGTGGATCTGGAGGTGCACTGTTCCAAGGGCACCTATATCCGCTCCATTGTCGAAGATCTGGGTTTGATGCTGGGTTGTGGGGCGCACGTACAGATGCTGCATCGCCTCGATGCCGGCCCTTACAAATCGCCGGATATGTTCACCATGGAACAGCTGGAATCTCTGGCTGAACCACGCGCTGGCGACGAGGAGATAAAAAGCATACAAGCCCGATTGGATCAGGTATTATTACCGCCTTGGACAGCCTTGGTGGGCGCGCCTGAACTGGCGCTCACGCCCGAGCAGTCTGAACGGATCAGCCATGGTCAGCGTATCCGGCTGACAGAGGCTGAACCGGCAGCGGAAGTATTGCTGTTTAACGACGACAAATCCCGTTTTCTGGGGATTGCCGAGATCGACGCAGAGGGCATTTTACGGCCTAAACGTCTGATCGCTTCGGAACAGTAGAGAACGCGCTTACACTACAGATATTGCTGATTGGCAGCTTGCTGCGGGTCGGCAGTTGTGGCGTTGTACTGGAAATATGCTCGGTACATCGTTTCTTTTAATCAGAACGACTGACGTCGTTTGCATATTGAATTTGGAGATAACATCATGGCACTGAGTGCAGAAAAGAAAGCGGCAATCGTTGCAGATTTCGCTCGCGGCGAAGGCGACACTGGTTCCCCAGAAGTTCAGGTAGCACTGCTGTCTGCTAACATCGAAGGTCTGCAGGGTCACTTCAAAGCGAACAAACACGACCACCACTCCCGTCGTGGTCTGATCCGTATGGTAAACCAGCGTCGTAAACTGCTGGACTACCTGAAGAAGAAAGATGCTGATCGCTACCTTGAGCTGATCAAGCGTTTGGGTCTGCGTCGCTAAGATGTTTCTCTGGGGCCATACATTGTATGGCCCCAGTCTTATCAGCCCAATGGAAGGGTTGATCGAGGTCTGGCACCAGGGGATTCCATTCATCCGGCCCGTACTCAATTGTGTTTTTTGGTACCGTTTGTCGATATAGACAGTACCAACACAAGAGCACAACTGAGTACTGGCTCTTTTGACGGCATGATGGGTCTCAGGTACAGGCTTACCCGGCAGGGATGCAGATGAATATTTTCAAAAATGTAAGCACTGAGGAATAAAGATCGTGCAAGCAATTACTAAGACTTTCCAGTTCGGTCAGCACGAAGTGACCCTGGAAACAGGCCGTGTCGCTCGTCAGGCAACCGGTTCTGTTGTTGTAACTATGGGTGGTGTTCAGGTTCTGTGTACCGTTGTGGGTGCTAAGAGCGCGAAAGAGGGCCAGGACTTCTTCCCGCTGTCTGTTCACTACCAGGAAAAATACTACGCTGTAGGCCGTATCCCAGGTGGTTTCTTCAAGCGTGAAGCGCGTCCTTCCGAGAAGGAAACGCTGACTTCCCGTCTGATCGACCGTCCGATCCGTCCACTGTTCCCGAAAGGCTTCATGAACGAAGTACAGGTTGTTTGTACTGTGATGTCTGCGGATAAAGTGAACGATCCGGATATCGCAGCAATGATCGGTACTTCCGCGGCACTGGCTATCTCCGGTATCCCATTCCAGGGTCCTATCGGTGCAGCCCGCGTTGGTTTCACTGAAGACGAAGGTTACCTGCTGAACCCAACTTACGAAGCGCTGGCTTCCTCTGAGCTGGATATGGTTGTTGCGGGTACCAAAGACGCAGTTCTGATGGTTGAGTCCGAAGCACAGGAACTGACCGAAGACGAAATGCTGGGTGCTGTACTGTTTGCGCACCAGGAAATGCAGGTTGTTATCGATGCTGTTAACGAGTTGGCAGCAGAAGCGGGTAAACCGACTTGGGATTGGCAGCCAGCTGAGAAGAACGAAGCCCTGATCGCGCAGGTGACTGCAGCGGTAGGTGCGGGTATCGAAGAAGCGTACCAGGTTGCTGACAAAATGCAGCGTCAGGACGCACTGAAAGCACTGCGTGAAAAAGCAGTTGCAGAAGTGGCGGGTGACGAAGACGGTCAGCCATCTGCGAAAGAAGTTGAAGGTGTTGTTAGCGCCCTGGAGAAAGCCACTGTACGTGGTCGTATCCTGGATGGCGCTCCGCGTATCGATGGTCGTGACAACAAGACTGTACGTGGTATCAACGTAGACATCGACGTACTGCAGGGTACCCACGGTTCCGCTCTGTTCACCCGTGGTGAAACTCAGGCGATTGCGACTTGTACTCTGGGTACCAGCCGTGACCAGCAGATCATCGATGCGATCGAAGGCGAGCGTAAAGATGCATTCATGCTGCACTACAACTTCCCTCCATACTCTGTAGGTGAGTGTGGTCGTATGATGGGTGCGGGTCGTCGTGAGATCGGTCACGGTCGTCTGGCGCGTCGTGGTGTGGCAGCGGTTCTGCCTTCTCAGGACGAATTCCCATACACCATCCGTATCGTTTCCGAGATCACTGAATCCAACGGTTCCAGCTCCATGGCTTCCGTATGTGGTGCTTCCCTGTCCATGATGGACGCAGGTGTTCCGCTGAAAGCACCGGTTGCTGGTATCGCAATGGGTCTGGTGAAAGAAGACGAGCGATTTGCTGTCCTGACCGACATCCTGGGTGACGAAGACCACCTGGGTGACATGGACTTCAAAGTGGCGGGTACCGAATCCGGTGTAACTGCACTGCAGATGGACATCAAGATCACCGGTATCACCGAAGAGATCATGGAGATCGCTCTGGAGCAGGCTTACCACGCACGTAAGCACATCTTGGGTGAGATGGCGAAAGTTATCGGTTACGCACGTCCTGAACTGCCGGACAACGCACCAGCGATGACTCAGCTGAAAATCAACCCTGAGAAGATCCGTGATCTGATCGGTAAAGGTGGTGCGACTATCCGTGCCCTGACCGAAGAGACCGGCGCGATGATCGACATCGACGACGACGGTACCGTACGCATCTACGCAGATAACAAGCAGAACGCAAAAGACGCGATCGACCGCGTAACTGCGATCACTGCTGAAGCAGAAGTCGGTAAAGTCTACGAAGGTAAGGTTGTTCGTATCGAAGACTTCGGTGCATTCGTAAACATCCTGCCGGGTAAAGACGGCCTGGTTCACATCTCTCAGGTTGCTGACAAGCGTATCGACAAGGTTTCCGACTACGTGAAACTGGATGACATTGTGAAGGTTAAAGTCCTGGATGTTGACCAGCGTGGTCGTATCAAGCTGTCCATGCGTGACCTGGAAGCGGATGATGCAGTTAGCTAAGCACTGACTGTCTGATCTAAAAAAGCCTCGCTATTTGCGGGGCTTTTTTGTGCCTGTAATTTATTACGGAGTGGTGTTCCGGTCAGCGGGAGTCAGTCAGGAATTGAGCAATAAAAAGCCCCGCGAATGCGGGGCTTGCTGTTTACTGGTCCTGATCCCGATCTTCGGGAATCTCAGCCGGTGGTGGAGGTGTCGGCTGGTTTGCTTCGCGATGCACACAGTAGATACGGAAGCCGTACACGGTGATCAGTACGCTGATCAGACTGAAGATGATGCTGGTCGCCACTGGCAGGAATGCGCTGCCCTCATCGGAAGCCAGAGACATCTGAATTGCGAAGTTAGGCCCGTTGATACAAACGAACAGGATGACCAAACCGTTGAGCAGGATCCAGAAGTAATCGCCGGTGCGGCGCCAGCTTTCGGCGATCGATTCGAATACGCCTTTACCTTCAATCACGCAGATGTAGTCAGCGAAGGCCAGGCGGGCAAGGATAAACAGGCCCGGAATGATGAAGAAGGAAAGGCCGCTGATAATAAAGAAACCAACAAACAGGTAAACCAGTAGCAGTGATGACCAGCGGCTCAGGCCTTTAACAATTGCCTGGCCCGCTGTCAGGGGTTGGTTGTACACCACCGAATTCAGGTAGTAGATCGTTGCGGCGCCATAGATCGGCATCAGCGTCAGGTTCAGCAGGGCGGAGGCCGCTTGATTCATGGCTGCACCCTCTTCGGACGGTGTACCGCTGATCATCATGGCAAAAAAACCTTCCAAAAGCAGGAAAGGCAGCTGAATCCGCATGATCATCATGAAATGACTGCGGAAGAAGTAGAGAGACTGACGGATGTACTCGAATGGCAGTTCTGGCATCAGGATTACAACTCTGCGGTGGATCGGTTAACACTTACAGCATAGAGCACAAGCGGTGCTCGCGAAGGCGTAAGGGTAACCGTATTGCAGCGTTTGGAACACCTTTTAATTGCAAAATCGCCTAATTTGACGTGCTCAACCGGGTCTTGAGGGTATTGCCGTGCTGGTCGACGATCAGGGTGCTGGCACACTCGCCGCAGCGGTACTGGCGACTGTCCGGAAAACGCAGTTTGGTAAAAAATGAGCGCCTTACGCGTAGCAGGGCGTGGGACTCACAATCGGGGTGGGGGCACTGCAACTGTCTCATCTCAACATTCCACTCAGATCCATGTTTGAATGTGCTTTTTTTGTGCGATTGCACAAAAACTATACAGTAAATTAAAACGCTTGTTCTGTCGACTGCTGTTTTATTACTGTTCAGTTATCGCTGGTTTGAGGAGAGAGGGAGGAGCGGGCTGGCTACCCTCGGTCAGGATAGCCAGTGTGGCACAGCAATAGTTGCTGCAAGTTACATACGGTGGGTCAGGCGGGTCAGCTTGAAGTTGCTGTTGGAGGCGATCACTTCCACCTGATGGAACAGGTCATGTGCCTTACGTTCCAGAGGAATATGCAGGTTGGTCACGAAGCAGGCCACACCCCGGGTGCTGAGGCGGTCATGGGCCGCCTGCAGGAAGCGGTCGGTGAGATCGCCTTCCACCCCGAAGCCGGCATGGAACGGTGGATTGCAGAGAATCAGGTCGAATTTTCTGCTGATGCCGTCGGCACAGTCGGCGGTGACCACTTTGCCGTTGACCGGGTAGCGGTCGAAGTTACGTTCACAAGCAGCGATAGCGGCGGCGTTGTTGTCCGTGGCGGTGATCGGGATATCCAGATGGCTGACGTTCAGGGACAGGTAGCCGTAACCACAGCCCAGGTCCAGGATGTTGCGCGGTGGCTCCGGCATGGTCATCAGGAAGGCGTCCAGGTATTCGATCAGGTAGGCGCTGCCCTTATCGATTTTGTTCCAACCGTAAACACCGGGTTTGCTCCAGTATTCGAAGTTCTGGTCTTTGGCTTCCGGGCGCAGAGTGGTGTACTGCTTGTCGTCCAGTGGTTTGCTGCCGGGCTCTTCAGGACAGGTCAGTTCGGCCAGCCAGACATCGCCACTGGCTTTCTGCGCATCACAGGCGCCGGCAAACAGCTTCCTGGCCTTGTCGATATAGGTCTTGATCCCTTCACCCTTGTCGCCAGCCAGCAGCAGGCGGCCACCCGGTTTCAGGATGCGCTGGGCCTGATTGATCACGTGATGCACCACCGGCTTCTCTTTGGAAACCCGGTAGATCAGGCAGTCGATGCTGTTATCTGCAAACTCGCTAAAATCAAAATCGCTGAAGCGGGCGTTCCAGTCGTGCTGCTTGAGCAGGGTGAACAGATCGTAGCGGTTGGCGATCACCGTCACCGCCGGATTTGTCACCAGACGAGTACCGATCAGGTTTTCGTCCGCGACCCACAGGGTTTTGTCGCTTGCTCGCTGGAGAGAAGGGAGCAACAGCTCAAAAGCAGTATCAGCCATAGATGCTGTTAACCTCCTCTTCGGTCAGGTCGCGGTATTCACCCGGTTCCAGAAACTCATCCAGCACAATACCGCCGACCTGAGCGCGGTGCAGGCTTTCCACCTTGTTGCCGATTGCGGCAAACATCCGCTTTACCTGGTGGTAACGGCCCTCGGTGAGAGTAACCTGCGCTTCGTAGTCGCTGATGATCTCCAGCTTGGCAGGTTTGGTGCGGAACGGTTCGTTGTGCAGCATCAGTCCTTTCTCGAACTTTTCGATTGCGTCCTGTGGTATCGGATCGGCGGTTTCTACATGGTAGATCTTGCCGGTCTTATGTTTGGGGGAAGTAACCCGGTGTGCCCATTTGCCGTCGGTGGTGATCAGCACCAGACCGGTGGTATCCACGTCCAGGCGGCCACAGATGATCATCTCATCGGCGCGCGGCAGGTCCAGCAGGCTGAGCACGGTTGGGTGGGTTGCATCATCGTTGGAGCAGACACAGCCTTCCGGCTTATACAGCATCAGGTATTGCTCGCCCGGTGCCTCCAGGGGCATACCGTCGAGGCAGATATAGTCTTCGTCGCTGATATGCATTGCCGGATCACGGGCCTCTTCGCCATTCACGGTGATCTCTCCGGCCCGCATCATCTTGCGGACATCTTTACGGGAAAAGCCGGAGCTTTGGGCGAGGAATTTATCGAGGCGCATAGTGATCCAATGGTCATCAGGAGTGGTAAAAGCCCTACATTATACCTGAATGAAACTGACACTTGATTAGGCTACTATAGCCCCCTGCAAAATTTAGCCGTGGAAATACTGTGAAACTCTTCGTTGATAACCTGACCAATATCGATTTTTCCTACCTGCACCCACAGCGTGGCTTGCTGGGAGAGTCCTGGCTGGTTCAGCTGGTGCTGGACGGCAGTCTGAACGAGCAGGGGATGATCTGCGATTTTGGCATTGTGAAGAAAGCAGTAAAGCAGTGGTTTGATACTTATATCGACCATGCGCTGGTCGTGCCGACCGGTATGCCACGCCTGAGCCATCATAACGATGACGGTTACACCGTTGTGGATTGGCTCTATGCTGACGGCCGCAGTTTTCACTGTCGTTCCCCTCAGCAGGCGATCGCCTTGGTGGGCGTGCCTGAGATCACCCCACATACGCTGGCGGACTGGTGCACCGAGAAACTGCTGGAGCTGTTCCCGGAAGAGGTCAAAGGCCTCAGTGTCAGCTTCAAGCCGGAACATATCGACGGTGTGTTCTACCACTACAGCCATGGTCTGCAGCAGCATGACGGTAACTGTCAGCGCATCGCCCACGGTCACCGCTCCACCCTGGAGATCTACATCGATGACCAGCGCAGCGAAGCACTTGAGGAAGAGTGGGCTGAGCGCTTCCGTGATATCTACATCGGCACCCGTGACCACCTGATCGGCGATGCTGGTGACATGCATCACTATGCTTACCAAGCGCCGCAAGGTGCCTTCGAACTGAAGCTTCCTGCGGACGTGTGTTACCTGATCGATACTGAAACCACCGTCGAACTGATTGCTCGACACCTGGCGGATGAAATCAAGAAGGCCTACCCGGACAACAACGTGATGGTGAAGGCGTTCGAAGGTGTGGGCAAGGGCGCGATTGCCGAAGCCTGATCTGCTTGATCCCGCGCCGTCGATCTATAGCGACGGCTAGCAATCTGTGCAAGGATGCACTGTTATGATCGTATTTCTCAAAGAGTTCTGGCTGTTTGGTTTGAAGCAGGCATACGCATGTATGTTTGGCGGCTTCCTATTGGCTGTGATGTTGCTGACCAGCATCTGGTACCCAATAGAACTGATTCACCGATACGATTTTATCTTCCTGGCAGCGATTGTCTTTCAGCTGTTGCTGCTGGCATTCCGTTTTGAAACACCCCGTGAAGCACTGGTCATTGTGATCTTTCATATCGTGGCAACGGTGATGGAGCTGTTCAAAACGTCCGACGCTATTGGCTCGTGGGCGTATCCTGAGGAGTACATCTTTGGCATCGGCAATGTGCCGTTGTTCACCGGTTTTATGTATAGCGCGGTTGGCAGTTATATCGCCAGAATATGGCGCCTGTTCGATTTTCAGTTTTCGGTCTATCCCGCGCGGAGGCATACACTGCTGCTGGTTGCTCTGATCTACATTAATTTCTTTGCCCATCATTTTGTCTGGGATATCCGCTGGCTGTTACTGGCTGCCACATTCTGGCTGTTCTGGCCGACCCGCATCTATTTTTGTGTTACCCATACACACCGAAATATGCCGATTTTGCTGGGATGGCTACTGGTAGCGCTGTTTATCTGGATTGCAGAGAATCTGGCGACCTATGCCAATATCTGGATCTATCCGAATCAGCAGGAAACCTGGGAAATGGTACCGCTGGCCAAGCTGTCGTCCTGGTATCTGTTGATGTTACTCAGTTTCGTGTTGGTCACGCTGGTCAATAAGGTGAAGCTGCGTGAAGCTTGTGTTCCTGAGTTGGACCAAAAACTCTAGGTTTTACCTTTCTTTACAGAGCGCTTGCGCAAGTTAACGCCCTGGCCCGATAGGCTGCCAGGGTTGGATAACTCTTTTCTGCGTTGGAGCCCTGTATGCGTTTAATCACCTGTCTGTCAGCATCGTTGCTGTCGCTCACTGTAATCACCGGTTGTGCCTCTAAATCTGTGCCTGAGCCTGCGCGCAGTTTCTTCAGTGTCGACCCGGAGAATCCGACCCGTTTTGTGTATTCCCAGGAATGGGAGCAAAGCGCGCGACCGGAAAAGGGCAAGCGTGATGGCGCTGCGCCACGTAAGCGCGGGCGCAAAGACAGCTCCGGAGACCAGCGTAGCGAGATCAGCCAACAGTTTCTGGCTGCGCTGGATGAGGAGCTGGTGCAACAGAGTCTCTGCAAGCAGGGTTACCGGGTGCTGGATCTGCAGCGCCAGCCAGGGCGTATGACACTCTCCGGGCAGTGCCGCTAGCCCTTACAACCGTGCAGGCAGTGGGTATTTCACTAAACTGTCTGAATTAAATACTGTTTTCAGATCGAGGGTGGTCATGAACGAAAGCCCGGAATACATGCAGCTGTTTCTTGAGTTGTTTGTTGAGATGGAACGGCAGGGGCCGGGGGATGAACAACTGGCTCGCGCGGTGATGCAGCAGGTGTGCGCTGAAAGTGAACCTGATCAGATATTAGATATGGGCTGTGGTACTGGCACCGCCAGCCTGTTGATAAGTCACCTGTGTAACGCGCAGATTTCAGCACTGGATAATTGCCAGCTATTTTTGGATCGGTTGAATGAGAAAGTCACGAGTGGAGGCTTGAATGACCGGATCAACGTGATCAATGGCACCATGTTCGAACCGCCGTTTCCCGATCACAGTTTCGACCTGATCTGGTCGGAGGGCAGTGCTTACCTGATGGGTTTTGAACCCGCCTTGAAGCGCTGGCAGCCGTTGCTGAAAGAACGTGGATACCTGTTTGTATCTGAGATGTGCTGGTTTGCTGATCAGCGTTCAGACGAAGCGGTGGAGTACTGGCAGGCAGGTTACCCTTCAATGCTGACTGAAGCTGAGGCGATCGCCAAAGCACAAGTGCTGGGTTATCAGGTGGTGAGCAAGCAGCGTTTACCTAAAGCTGCCTGGGAGCGTTTCTATGCGGATATGCAGAATCGTATCGATCAGCTGGAAGCGAAGTATGGCGAGCAGCGGGCGTTGACCGACTGTCGCCATGAGATCGATATGTATCGTCGCTTTGGCGACGAATTTGGGTATCTGTGTTTATTGCTGCGCGTGTAAAAATTGGGTTCCCGATGCACGGGAACCCTAAACGTGCATGACAAAAAACACACCCATGCTGACCACGGTTGTGAACAGCACGTGACGTGTAAGGTAGGCCAGCGTAACCGCAAGGGCTGCGCTGATCAGATAGGGGTTGGAGATCTCCAGGGCGAGCTCTCCTTCCGGCATAAAGACAATGGGCGCAGCGATTGCGGTCAGGATCGCTGGCGCGGAGTAACTTAGGAAACGGGTGGTGCGCGGCCCCAATCGCAGCGGCAGGCGCGGTTCCAGAAACAGGTAGCGGCTCACAAACACCACAGCGGTCATCAGGATGATGGTCAGCCAGATCATGCTTCACCCTCCTGCGACTCCAGTGGTTCGCCCAGCAGATAGGCACTCGCTGTACCCGCAGCCATGCCCAGCAGGGAGGCGATCAGCAGACCGGTTTCCACCTGATACAG
>NZ_CAXRBQ010000082.1:0-55180 GCF_964228735.1 Pontibacterium sp.
CACCCGCGTAAAAGCCGGTTCCAGTTCCCCCGCCCAGATATGGTAGGTGGCTACATTCACCACCGTGCCGCCCTTACGGCTGACCACGCCCGGCTGATCAAGCAGCTCGGGCAACGTGACCGGCCCGATCCCCAATGAAACCGATGGTGGCAAACGCTGCGTGGCAGGTTCACTTGCAGCGGTCAGATCATAGAACTGAGTCCGCGGCTGTGCTGCACAACCGACCATTCCCAGGGCAAGTACGCTCAATAAAGCGGTGCGTAACAACATCGTCCTTATTCCTTGTCTTCCTCACGGCCACGCAACAGCGCATCCGGATAACGTTGCAGCTGATCGGTCAGCTGTTCCATCGATTTGGCGGCATCGGCAATATCATCCAATGCGCTGGTCAGGGTGTGGCTAAGCGCAGAGTCCGGCGCTACCGTCTGATCCAGTGAACGCAGGGTACGCTCCAGCTGATCAACCGTGCCATCCAAACCATCGGTGGCCAGCTCCAGGTTCTTCAGCACCCCCCCGGCATTTTCGCCCAAACGCGCATCTTCCAGATCGCCAATCACCGAACGCAGCCCCTTCAGGCTGTTTTTGAGGTCTTCGCCAATCTCTTCGATCGGCAGCGACTGTACCTTGTCCATGATCGAGTTGAGCTGACGGGTTAGCTGACTGAACTCGTTATCGCTGGTTGGCAGCACCAGATAGTCGCCCGACTGGACGATCTCACCCGGTTCACCCGCATCGGGCACCAGATCCACAAACAGGGAACCACCGATCAGGCTGCCGGAGCTTAAGCGGGCTTTCATGCCCCGCGCCACCATCTGATCCATAGACTCCAGCACCTGCTCTTTTGTTGGCACAACCCCCTGCCCCATACGTTCAGGCTGGATAGCGATCAACACGTTGACACCACTGCTTTCACGGCGTTCGTAGTCCAGTGCAATGTGCTCCACACGGCCCACCTGAATGCCCAGATATTCCACCGGTGCCCCAACCTTCAGACCACGTACGGAACCGGCAAAACGCAGCAGAAACGGATACGACACGGAGATCGCACCTTCGCTCACCGCATCCCGGTTGGCAAACAGGTAGAAAGTACGGCCGGGATCAGCCTGCACCGAGCTGGTACTGAGATCCGGCGGCGTATCAAATTCCACACCGCCGGCAATCAGGGAACTGAGTGAGGCCACATCCAGCTCAACCCCTTCCAAACCGATGGTGGCGCCCAGCCCACTCACGTTCCAGAACTGGCTATGCTCGCGGATCAGGTCATCAAACGGGTCTTTTACAAAGATACGGATCTGCACTTTGCTCTGATCGGTAAGCAGCTTGTAGCCTGTCACTTCACCCACCGGCACTTCCCGGTGCAACACCGGCGAGCCTATATCCAGCGATCCCAGCGTATCCGCCACCAGCAGATAGCTGCTGCCCTTGTCGTAAGAACGCACAGACGGCGGCTCCTCCAGACCGATAAAGCTACTTTGCGATTCGCCCACGCCTTCACCGCCCGAGTCCATCTCGATATACACACCGGACAGCAGGGTTTCGATGCCACTTACACCGCTACGCGATACCCGTGGTGACACCACCCAGAAGTTGCTCTGGTCGTTGATCAGCGGTGAAACATAGGCATCCATTTCGGCGGTCACCACCACGCGATTAAAATCTTCACTCAGCTGGATCTGCTTAACCGTGCCGACCTCAACATCGCGATAACGGATTTTGGTGCTGCCCACCTCGATACCGGAGGCACCACTAAACTCAATCTGTATCTCTGGTCCGCGTTCCTGCCAAGCACGCACCGCCAGCCAACCGGCGATCACCAGCGCTAACAGAGGGATAAACCAGACCGGTGACAGGGTTCTGGATTTGGATACCTTCGGTTGTTCAGTCACTATGGGCGTCCCATATCAATCTTGGATCAAAAGTTTCAGCGGCCAGCATGGTCAACACTACCACGCCGGCAAAACAGAGAATCGCGCCGCCGGGTTCGATATTGGCCAACACGCCAAACTGCACCAACGCCACCAGCAAGGTGACAACAAATACATCAATCATCGACCAGCGACCGATAAACTCGGTGACCCGGTACAGCTGCGCCTGCTTGCGTGGGTTGCCTTTACGTCCTCGCTTCACTGCCCACAGCAAGTAGGCAATGGCAAAGATCTTGGCGATCGGCACGATCACACTGGCGACAAACACCACCAGCGCAATCCCGATCGCGCCAGCCTGGAACAGGTGCACCACACCGGACATGATGGTATCACTGCTCTCCCGCCCCAACTGTACGGTGGTCATAATCGGTAACAGGTTCGCAGGTAGGTAAAGCACCGTTGCTGCGATCAGCAACGCCAGCGTGCGCTGATAGCTATCGGGAATACGTTTGCGTACGGTGCTGTGACAGCGCGGACAGTGGTCGTTCACATCCAGCAGGGATTCCCCCACCTGTGCTCCACAACCGTGGCAACCGATCAGGCGTTCACCTTCACGACCGACAAACCGGTTTTCCCACATCAGCCAATGCCAGAGTGCTTCCCGATCAAGGTGAGTGTGGCTGTAAATCAGCACCACGATCAGCGCGGCAAAGGCGAACAGACCAACGCCGGGAATCAGTGTGGCAATATCCCCCAGCTTGATGGTGGTCACCAGTACACCAATAAAGAAGATCTCCATCATATTCCAGGGGCGGATCACAAACAGCAGATGCAGTACCCGCGCCAACCCTGGCGGTTTGATGTTTAACAGGCGCGAGAGGATCACGTACCCCAGACCTGCCAGCTCCACCAATGGCATTAGGAAGATGGTGATAAACACCAGTGACGCCAGCAGGTATTGCTCGCGCTCGAGCAACGCCGTCACGCCACTGAGAATACGGGTGGAATGCTCCTGCCCTGCCGCTTCCAAATCAATAAAGGGAAACATCAGGCTCAGAACAAACAGGATGACACCGGTTGCGGTAAACGCAGCCGCCTGCATCAGCCAGTTACGATGGCTGACCTTCAGCACTTCACCACAATAGGTGCAGCTGAGCTGTTGGCCGTGTTCACAGGGGATATCTTCAAACAGATGGTCGCATCCATGACACACGAGCAAGTTACTATGGGAGGCGGTCGGGACCGGTAAGTGATTGCTCATAAAGGGAGAATAGCGGAGTTACCGCCGATGCGCACCCAATCGGCGCATCGGAGTATGTTGATTTAACAGTTGTTTAGGAAAACTATCAGGCAACTGAATCTCAGAATCGTTCCTGAATACACATTTTGCGTACACCCAGGCTTTTCAGAATATCAGTGGCACGATCCAGTGAATGGTACGTTTTGACCCGCCCGGTGGCATCGGTAAGCGGAAACTGGTGCCCTTCAAAATCTTCCAGAGCAACCTGCCAACCGTCCTGACTGGTCTTCAGCAGGCCCTCACGAATCTGATCCATTGCGACCAGATCCCTTAGCTCTGATACTCGCATGGCTCTACTCCACGTTATGACCTGTGTTCAGTGTAGGTGCCGGTTGGACTTGGCGCTATTCTACTCGTAACCGGTCAGCTCCACGTAGCCCTGGCCATTGTGGCTTCCCGTCACCTTAACCGCGCCCTCCCAGTAACGCACCGAGAGATTATTCTCCTGATTCTTCTGTCGGGGGGTGATGGTCAGGTCCAGATCGTGATCGGGCATCTGCAAGCGCCAACCGGAAGGCCAGCGAATCCCGCTGGGTGAGCGCCAGTGATCACTCACATCCAGCTGTATCAACCGCGCATCGACCGGCAGGCGTTCACCCTGCACATCAAACAGCGCCACCTGCCTGAAGTTGCTTTTGCCGGAACCAGGCCGGGCGGGTAACTCCATAAAAACCAGATCACGCCCGTCTTCCAGCTGCAGCGAAAACCAATCCCAGCCGGTTTGGTACTCGGCCAGAATGTTGCTGCTCCACTCGTGATCATACCAGGCTGCACCGGTGACCGGGATGGATTCACCGGCCAGCTCCAGCTCACCCTCAACCCGTAAACGGGTGTAGGAGTAGTAGTGCGAGGCAAAACCCGGCTCTTCACGTTTCGGGCTGTAGCCCTCTTCCCCCTGATACACACGTGGTTTCTCCGGTACCAAACGCAGACGGTAGCTGAACGATTCACCCACGGCATTGCCCAACGCACCCGCTGTCACCGTTGCTGGAAACAGGTTATCGTTTTGTTCCGCCTGCAGTTGCCAGTCTTCCAGCCAAACGGATAGAGGCTCAGCCTGAGTGCCTGCCAACCCCGGTCCCCGGCGGGAGAACCGCTCTGCCGTCAGGTGTTTATTCTGCCCGAATACTCCCAAGCCCGCGTGGCCCATATAAAACTGCGGTGCCAACCAACCCGACACTGCAGCTCCTTCTTGCTTGGTCAACGCTTGCCGAAATATGGTGAACTGGAAACCAAAGCGCTGCGCTGGATCATCCCGGTGCTGCAGGTTGCCGTTGAGATACCACCATTCACTGCGGAACGTCGGATGGGCCAGGTGATCCTCAGGAAAGCTCAGCACATAATCCGGCTGGGCCTTGGCAAAACGTTCCTCATTCTCCGATCCAGCACTCAGGAAGTCGGTTAGCGACAAACCACCTCCCGCATCAGGTTTTTCATCAGAGCTATCCAACAGCTGATACAAACCCACCACTAACAGCAGCACCAGTATCAACAGTCCGACAATGGGATAAAAGCCACGCTTAAACATATCTGTTCCTCTCACTCCCATCGCCTGATCCCCCGTTGATGGGCGAAACGCCAAGCCGGATAAAGTGAGGCCAGTCCTGCGGCGGACACCGACAACAACAGCGCCGTCAGCCAGTTGGCCAGATCCGGCTGATACGGAATACTCCAGCCAAAAGCACGCAACTGGACCACATGGGTTAATCCCCACGCCAATAGCTCGCCCACCGGTATCGCCAGCAGACCGGCGCCAAGCCCCAGCAACAGAGATTGCCCCAATAGCAGGGAGACCAGTTCCAGCCGGTTCAGCCCTACCGCTTTCAGCAGCGAGACCTCCTCCTGGCGTTCCAGCTGGATCGCCAGCAGACTGCTCAGAATCCCGACAAAGGCCACCACCAGTGCCAACAGGCGCAGCACATCGGTAATCACAAAAGTGCGGTTAAACACCTCCACCGAACGCTGCAGCAGGAGCGAAGAACGCTGCAGCCTCAGATCCAATGCCCCGCCCCAGCGTTCGCGGATAGCTTGCTCAATATCATCGAGCCGACCTGAGTCCGCCAAATAAAGAGCAAGGCCGTAGGGTGATTCCGACCAGTGCCGGATAAAGGTAGTTGCGGGCATCAGAATACGCCCGCTGTCACTGCCGTAGTCGTAGTACACCCCTACCACCGAAAAATCGCGTTCTCCGGCGTTGGTAGTTAATACCAACTGATCCCCGGCCCGAAGTCCCATCCGATTCGCCAGCGGTTCGCTTATCAGTACAGAGTCAGGTTCGGCAAGACGCTGCCAGATCGCATTCCGATCACTGGCTACAAACTGATAAGCCGGACGCATTGGTTGCGGCAGTTCTGAAGCATATAGGTTCACCGGCCGCCCACCGACACTCAATTGAACACGGCGTAGTGTAGCCACCGCTTCAATCCCCTCCAGGGACGCCACATCGGTGATGAATTCAGATGGAAGTGCTTTGCGCACACCTGGCAGTACACGGCTTTGGGAGACATAAAGATCCGCGTTCAGGCGTTC
Source organism: Pontibacterium sp. (assembly GCF_964228735.1). Lineage (GTDB taxonomy): Bacteria > Pseudomonadota > Gammaproteobacteria > Pseudomonadales > Balneatricaceae > Pontibacterium. The sequence continues at coordinate 5,695 of NZ_CAXRBQ010000082.1, forward strand.
CGTCAGCCACAGCTGTACCGCATCCCGGAAACTGCTGACCATGCCACCTATTCCCACGGTAGCACTGATCGCAATCATCAAGGCCATCGCAGCAATCCCGGTGCGGCTCAAATTGCGCCGGTTATCACGAATCAGCATCAGCAACACCGGCTTTCGTAGCGCCAGCTGTGTACCCGCAAGCTGTCGTTCCAGAAGATGACTTAACCCTGTCAGGGCCGCGGGCATCAGCCAGGCACCCGCCAGGAGCAACGCAGCAATACCAGCAAACGCTCCCCAAAGGCCACTGCCTTGCCAGAGCATCAGCACCAGGGCAATAAACACCAACGCAGGCACACCGTATCGGCCTAACTGCCGACTCTGCTGCAACGCGGTTTGCTCCTGCAGATAACGTTGCTGCAAAGATGCCGGTGGTACGTGCGCCAGTTGCTGGCAGGGTTTCCAGGCTGCCAACATGCAGCCTCCGATACCCATCAATACCAGTTTGCCGAGGGACAGGGGATTCAACAGCAGCAGTGAGAGTGGCGAGGTCACGTACAGATCAGACAGGGTATTCAGCATCAAGCTCAACAACAGCTGGGCCAAAACGATGCCCAACAACAGCCCTGCCAAGGTCCCCACTGTAGCAATCAGCAGCAACTCCATCGCAAGGTAACGGTATAACTCATTCACCGTTAAGCCGAGGGTGCGCAGTTGGGCAAAGATTGGACGACGCTGACTCAGGGAGAAACTTACACTGCTGAATACCAGAAACAGGCCAACCACCAGCGCCAGCAACCCGAGCGCCTGCAGGTTGAAGTAGAGTGCACTGGCAAGTTGCGCCCGCTCAGACAACGCCGCCTCAGTCACCTCCAGTTGCACCCCGCCCGGCAACCAGGCTTTTACCGCAGCAACCTCATCTGCATCCAATATCAAATCAATATGGGACAGATAACCTTCCATCCCAAGCATCCGCTGCGCCTGACCAATATCCATCAGCAACAGTTGCTGCAGACGCGGATCACCCGCATCCTCCAGCAATCCCACCAGGGTAACGGTCTGTGTACCGTTGGCGGTGATCAGCGTTAATTGCTCGTTGAGCCCCACACCGACCTCTGCAGCAGTGGCGCGCGCCATCACCACAGCGGGTGAGGTTTGCAAATCGCTAAAGCCAATATCGCTGCCTGAGATCCGGCCAAGCTGATTACGGAAACCCTGCTCCCGCAACGGATCAACACCGATCAGCTGCATCAGCAGGTGCTCATCGCCGCTGGTTTTGACCACCGAGCTGATCACCGGTGCACTTTGCCAATGGCTCTGCTCTCGTCTCTGCGACACATACAGTGATTCGGGGATTCTTTGCTGGGCCTGGATACGATGAGTGGCACGGCCGTAGATCTGCAACTGCGCCTCCCGGAAACTGTGGCGGGCACTGTCAGTGGTGATCTCAATCGCGGCCACCACTGCAACACCCAGCGAGATACCCAGTAACAGCAGCAGTAGTTGCCAGGGGTGATGACGGAAGTGACGTAAGCTGGCGCGGAAGATCATCAGCTCACCTGCTCCAGCCTGCCCCGATGCAGTCGCAGTACACGGTCTGCGTGTTGGGTCAGAGCTTCGCTGTGGGTCACCATAATGGTGGTCATCTTCTCGCGCTTCAGCGTATCCAGCATCTGCGCCATCACCAGGTCGGCGGTGTCGTTGTCCAGGCTACCGGTCGGCTCGTCGGCCAGCAGCAGCGCCGGTTTGTGCACCAGGGCACGGCAGATCGCCACACGCTGCTGCTCACCACCGGATAGCTGTTCGGGAAACTGGTTGCGTTTGTGGGTCAATCCCATCGCCTCAAGCTGCGCTTCTGCTTTGGGTTGTTCATCAAGACGGCCGTTCAGCGAGAGTGGCAACAGGATGTTTTCCAACACCGTCAGGGTTGGGATCAGGTTGAAGAACTGGTACACCACGCCGATATGCTGACGCCGGAAGCGGGTGCGACCGGCCTCATCCAGCGCAGTGAGGTCTTGCCCCAGCATGCGAATGGTACCGGCATCGGGTTTATCCACCCCGGCGATCAGGTTGAGCAGACTGGATTTGCCGGATCCACTGGGGCCGAGCAGCATCAGTAGTTCGCCACGGTCCATGCGAAGATCGAGATTCTGAAGGATCGACTGCGATGTGCCAGCCACCTCAAAACACTTACAAAGACCGGAAACCTCCAGCACTGACATCATCCCTCTCCCGATTCCATACACACTCTCTCGCTCTACGTGAACCGCTGGCAAGTAGTTTAATTATGCATCAATTGGGAAAGATTGAGGCCGTACCGGGACAGACTCCGGCACGGCTATGGAGAGAGAAAGACTATCGTAGGTAGGGAGGTTGATCCTGCTCAGGTATACAACCGGTGTCCATCAATGGGAATTCATGCTCCAGAAACATCAGTGCAATACCCCGATCTTCGATCCTGATCACCCGCATGGCCAGGGTTGGCATCGCTTTATCCCACCCTTTGCCAAAGACCATCGCTTCCAGCTCCATCCCTATAGAGAACTCGTTGGGGTCAACATCGGTTACGTACACACCACCTTCCGACATATTCGTCACGAGTCCCAGCCAACTGCCACGGCAGGGATGTGATAAACGAACCTGATAGCAGGTTCTGACTCGCCTGTGCTTACGCTTTTCTTCCATAACTAAGCCGCCTCCAGACGTCCAATTATGAATCTTGCGAGTCAGTATAGATCAATATTTACACAGCTGTTTCATGAAATTTACACATGTGTAAATCTAGGTTTACAGATTTGAGGAAAGCCAAAAGAAACGGGGCCGATTGGCCCCGCTGTATGGTGGTTAGTCGTTGGTGACCAGCGCCACGCGAATCGCATCCAGGTTCAGGGAAGCATCTGCCAGATACCCCAACAGATCGTCTTTCTGTGCCTGTTGGTGAACCAGCTCTTCGCTGCGGATGTTCGGATTCACCTTCGCCAGAGCCTGCAGGCGTTCCACTTCGCCGCCCAACAACTGCTCGACCCGATCGGTTGCGTCCTGCAAGGCGGTCTCGCGCTGTGGTTTCGCCACCGCTTCAGCGCGATCCAGCAGCTCCTGGATCTGCTCCCGGCCATGACGCACCAGGTTCTGTGCGGTAGCACGTGGTACACGCTCACCCAGCTTATCGAAGTGCGCCTGGGTCAGTACCTTGCTCAGGTCGTTACCATTGCTGTCGATCACCACGCGGATGGTACCGGCTGGCAGATAGCGGGATACCTGCATCGCTTTGGGCGCGGCGCAGTTGACACGGAACACTGCTTCCAGCAGCAGAGTACCCGGCTGCAGTGGTGGCAGCTTCATGGTACAGACGGCGGTATTACCGAAGTCGCTGCCGAGGATCATCTCCATCACACCTTCCACCATCGGGTGTTCCCAGGTCATGAAGTTCATATCTTCACGGGATAGGGCTTCGGTGCGGCTGAAAGTTGCCGTCATGCCTTCATCCGGCAGTCCCGGGAAGTGCTCGTGCAACATGTGATCGGTTGGGTGCAGCACAACAGAGTCCGGACCGTGGGGCTGCATCTCTACGCCAAACTGGTCAAAGACGTTGCTCATGTAGTCGCTCAGTGCCAGGCGGTCACCGGTCTGCTCCACTTCCGCCAGGATATCCTGGGCACGCGGCAGGTCACAGGAGTTCAGCTCCAGCAGGCGGTCACGACCGTCCTGCAGCTGTTGCAACACCGCTCCTGTTTCGTGACGGGTATCTTCCAGCAGTTTTTCCAGCTGAATTTCATCACGTTGGCTGTCGTCCATCTGGGTGTAGAGCTCGGTCGCGAACTTCAGGAACAGCTGCTGACCGGCGGCACATGGGCGACTGAACAGATCCACACCTTCGTTGTACCAACGCAGCAGGGTTTCCTGGGCGCTATCGATGTAGAACGGTACGTGGATCTGCACAGTGTTTTTCTGACCGATACGGTCAAGACGGCCGATACGCTGTTCCAGCAGGTCCGGGTTCAGCGGCAGGTCGAACATCAGCAGGTGTTGGGCAAACTGGAAGTTACGGCCTTCACTGCCGATCTCGGAACAGATCAACACCTGAGCGGAGTCTTCATCGTCGGCAAAGTACGCCGCTGCACGGTCACGGTTAACCAGCGTCAGGCCTTCGTGGAACGCCGCGCAGCGGATACCCACGCGCAGACGCAGGTGTTCTTCCAGCGCAATCGCGGTCTGTTTGCTACCACAGATCAGCAGTGTTTTTTCATAACGGTGCTCTTTCAGCCACTGTTCCAGCCACGGCACACGTGGATCGCTCTGCAGCCAGTCATCCCCCAGGATACGTTCCGGGTGCAGCAGGTGTTCGATGTTCTGACCTACTTCATGGGCTTTAAATACGTCTGGCGCGTCCAGTGGGTAGGTGGACAGGGCACGGTCCGGGAATCCTTCTACGGCAGCACGGGTATTACGGAACAACACGCGGCCGGTACCATGGCGATCCAGCAGCTTGTTGATGCAATCACGGATCACCTCATCCTGCTGTTCGCTGTGCAGGCCTGCCAGCAGTTTATCCACAGCCTCCTGATCCAGGTAATCTGCCACCAGCTTCTGCATCCCCTCGTCGCTTTCCAGACGCTGGGCAACGTTCTCTTCCTGCAGGTGTTCCACCAGTGTGCTCACCTGACGGTAGCCGGTCTCCTCCTCGCGGAACTCAGCCAGATCGTTGTAACGATCCGGGTCCAACAGGCGCAGGCGGGCAAAGTGACCTTCCAGCCCCAGTTGTTCAGGGGTCGCAGTCAGCAACAGGACACCCGGAATCTGTTGTGCCAGCGCTTCAATCGCCAAGTACAGATGGCTCGCGGCCTCCTCACTCCAGCCCAGGTGGTGGGCTTCATCCACAACCATCAGGTCCCACTGTGCCGCCACCGCCTGAGCGTGACGCTCCGGGTTCTCACTGAGGAAGGACTGGCTACAGAGGATCAGCTGGGCATTTTCGAACGGATTGTCGATGCCGGACATATCCATGGTGATGCAGCGCATCTCATCCAGTACGGTAAAGCGCAGATTAAAGCGACGCAGCATCTCCACCAACCACTGGTACAGCAAGCTGTCGGGTACGGTGACCAGCACACGCTGGGCACGGCCGGTGATCAATTGATGCAAAATGATCAGGCCTGCTTCGATCGTCTTACCCAGACCTACTTCATCAGCCAGCAGTACACGTGGTGCGTGGCGGTTTGCTACCTGGCTGGCGATGTAAAACTGGTGTGGCAGAAGCTGCACACGTGCGCCCAGCAGGCCTGTCACGCCGGATTGCTGCAGGCGGTGCATCTGCTCCAGTGTATCCAGGCGCAGGCGGTAGCGCTTCAACTTGTCGATCTGGCCGGCAAACAGGCGGTCGGCAGGTTTGCTGAACTGAACAAATGCATTCAGCTCGGCTTCCGGTACAACAACGGACTCTCCCTCTTCCGTCGAACCCACATACAGATATACACCGTTGTTTTCGTGACGGTCTTCAACGCTGAATGATACGCCTTCGATAGTCCGCACGGTTTCACCCTGCGCGTAAACCACACGGCTGATGGGCGCATTATCGACGGCGTAGGTGCGTTCCTCTTCCGACGCAGGAAACGCCAATGTTACGCGGCGTCCGTCGGTGTCGGTTACAACACCCAGACCCAGCTCAGCTTCTGTGTTACTGACCCAACGCTGACCTAAAGAATAAGGGGAGTTTGCCAAAGTACTGTGTTCCGTTTTTTTGAAGTGAAATCTGAGGGGCGGCAATGATAGGCGTTTCACCCTCGCCTTACAAAACTTAGTTCAAAATTGCGGAAGAATTTTCCCGTATCAGGACAATCTCGTATGATAGCGCCCCAAAACCGAGGAGAATCAGTGCAGTGCGCTGAAATTCAGGTATACCTTTATGCCAGGGAAGGGGCCGATCATAGTCAAATCGGTCGTGAAGGAAGGAACGGTTAAAAAAACCGCCAACAGATCGAGCGCTGTCTCACGTCCAGCGATCTTCCCATGGAACGAAGATTGATCAACCCAAGTAGCTCCGATAGTCAGAAAACGGAGCTGCCGTGTAGTAGGAACTGGGCGATGACTGTGAAGAAACTCGAGCACCTGTTGAGCCACCCGCTCTATCAACTGCGAACATCAGCCACCATGGCGGAAGCCACCGAACTGATGCATCAATCCGGTACCAGTTCACTGTTGGTAGTTGATCCCAACAATCCGGACCAGCCCGCAGGCATCATCACCGAGCGCGATGTGCTCAAGGCCCTCGCGGCTGATATGCCCGCCGATGCGCCGATCGGCGACGTGATGAGCAAACCGGTGGTTGTAGCACCAGCCAGTACGGAGTTTCGCGACGGATACCATCTGCTGGCATTCCACAATATCCGCCACCTGCTTCTGCTGGACGACAACGGCGATCCTCAGGGGATTATCAGCGAGAGTGATTTTCGCAACCACCTCAGCTCCAACTTTATCTCCCGCCTGAAAGATATCCGTGGCGTGATGAGCAACAGCGCACTCACGGTAGCTCGCAATACGTTGCTGCGCAGTGCGATACAGACCATGGCTACCCACCGCTTCACCTGTGTCGTGGCGACCGACAACGATCTCCCCTGCGGCATCCTGACAGAGAACGACGCGGTTAAGTTCTACAACAGTGACCGGGTCAACAACAGCACGCTGCTTGACGAGGTGATGGTCAAACGGGTGCACACCATCCCCGACAACACCCCCGTACCGGTCGCACTGGAAGCGATGCAGGCACACAACATCCGTCACCTGGTGGTGGTTGACCAGAGCAACAAAGTGCTGGGACTGGTAACCGAACACGACATTGTGCATCAGATCGAGATCGAGTTTGCCGGCGAGATGCGGCGCCAGCGCCAGCTGAACGAATCCGAGCTCAAACGCTACGAGCACAAACTGCACGCGATCTTTGATACCACCAACATCTTCCTTGCGTTACTCGACGCGCAAGGCTGCGTGCTGGAGATAAACGCAGCAGCCCTGAAAATGAGCGGATACAGCCGCTCCGAAGTGCTGCTGAGTCCAATCTGGGAAACCGTTTGGCGCTGCGACGACCTGAGCCAAACGGAACGCTTGCAACAGGTACTGGCCACCACTCGCAACGGTAAAACCAGCCGTCTGGACACCCAACACCTGGATTCGCGCAAGCAGGTACGCTACTGCGATTGCCGCTTCCAGCCGATCCTGAACGACAACAACGACGTCGATTACATTCTGGTCGAAGGGCTGGATGTGACCGATCTGAAGTACAGCCAGCAGCAATTGAAACACCTGGCGTATTACGATCCACTGACCAACCTGCCCAACCGCACCCTGCTGTCCGAGCGGATGCAGGTTGCACTGCAGAAAACCCGTAACAGCGGCAAACTGCTGGTGATCGGTTATCTGGATCTGGACCACTTCAAGCCGGTGAACGACGAGCTGGGCCACGATGTGGGAGACCAGTTGCTGATCGAGGTAGCAAACCGACTGCGCCATGCGTCACGGGCCCAAGACACCATCGCCCGTCTCGGCGGTGACGAATTTGTCTTGTTGCTACCAGGCCACGCAAGCCGTCAGGAAGCCGAAGCGTCCCTGAAACGCATCCTGAACCGCATTGCCGCCCCATACCGTTTGCGCGGCAACCAGATATCGATCTCGGCCAGCCTCGGCTATACGCTGTTCCCCGATGATGACTGTGATGCCGATATGCTGTTACGCCATGCCGACCAGGCGATGTATGCCGCCAAACAGCAGGGCCGTAACTGCTACTACCTGTTTGATAGTCAGCAGAACTGTGTGCAAAACCAGCGCCAGGAGCTGATCCGCCAAGCTGCTCTGGGACTGCGAAATGGCGACTTCGAGCTTTACTACCAACCCAAGGTCAATATGAAAACAGGCCAGGTACTGGGTGCTGAAGCGCTATTGCGCTGGCAACATCCGGAGCGTGGCTTGTTGTCGCCCAACGAATTCCTGCCCCTGCTAACCGGCGATCCACTGATGGCTGAACTGGAAGAGTGGGTGCTGCAACAGGGTATGCAACAACTGCACGAATGGCACCTGCATGACCTGCGCCTGACGCTGAGTGTAAATATCTCAGGCCAATTCCTGCAGGAGAGCGGTTTTGTCGACAAGCTATCCGCACTATTGGCGCAATATCCTACCTTGCCCCCATCCGCGCTGGAATTGGAGATTCTGGAAACCACCGCACTGGAAAACATTACCCGCGCCAGCGAGATCATTCGCCGCTGTCGCGCACGGGGTGTCGGTTTTGCGCTCGATGATTTTGGCACGGGCTACTCCAGCCTGACTCACCTTAAACGCCTGCCAGCGGACGCAATCAAGATCGACTGCAGTTTTGTAGCCGACATCATTGACGACCCCGATAACTTGGCGATTGTGGAGGGCATTATTGGTCTCGCCACTGCCTTCCGCCTCAACACAGTTGCCGAAGGTGTGGAAAAGATCGAACAGGGCCTGATGCTATTGCATCTGGGGTGTGAGGTGGCACAAGGTTACGCCATTGCAGCACCAATGCCTGCGACGCTCTTTCCGGAATGGGCCCGCCAGTTCACACCACCAGTCCAGTGGAGCGGTTCGGTCACCAATCCGATGCCGATCAAGAACTTTCCCCTGTTGGCCGCCAGCGTGGACCACCGCAGCTGGGTCAGCCGCATTCTGGCCTACGTGAACCGGGAAACCCACGAAGTGATTCCAAGCGACGTGCAGGACCATATCAACTGCCGTTTTGGCCAGTGGCTTATTGGCGACGGCCACGCTCACTTTGGGCACACCCAGCGTTGGCAGGAGGTCGATAAGATCCACAAGGCGATCCATGCCCAATCGGCGCAGATGGTGGTTCTGGCATCACAAGGGAAACACGCCCAGGCGCAACAGCTAGCCCCCTCGTTGATCGCCCAGCGGGACGAACTGCTCAATCATTTAACACAATGGTATGCAGACGAGCTGCAACCGGTATAATCTCCGCTTTTGCGGCAGCTAAACTGCCATCAGACTCACTGCCTACAGGTAACACGTCCATACCATGTCATTTATCGACCTCGAACTTGATCTAGAACTGCTGCAATCCCTCGCGGAAAACGAGTTTATCGACGCCACCGAGATTCAGCAGCAGGCGATTCCAGCCATCATGGAGGGTGTGGACCTGTTGGCCTGTGCGGCGACCGGTTCCGGTAAAACACTGGCATTTGTGCTGCCTGCCCTACAGCACCTGCTCGATCAGCAGGAGAAACCGCTGGATGCACCACGCGTTGTAATCCTGACGCCAACCCGTGAACTGGCTAACCAGATCCTGCAGGTGATCAAGAAACAGACCGCACTGACCGATATCCGCAGCGCCATGCTGGTAGGCGGCGTACCGTACGGTAATCAGCAGAAAGAGCTGAGCGAAGGTGTGGATATCCTGGTGGCGACACCGGGCCGTCTGCTGGAGATGGATGAAAAAGGCTGGCTGGACCTCTCCGTGGTACAGATGCTGACCATCGACGAAGCGGACCGCATGTTGGATATGGGCTTTATCGGTGACATCCGCAAGATCGCCGACCTGACACCCATCACCCGCCAGACCCTGATGTTCTCCGCCACCCTGGAAGGTGGACAGGTGGAAGCACTGGCGCAGGACCTGCTGAACAACGAATCCCGCTCCCTCACCCTGGCACCACCGCGTGGTGTCGCCGGTAACATCCAGCAGACGGTCTATCTTGCCGACAACGAGGATCACAAACAGGTGCTGCTGAAATCCCTGATCACCCGCAGCGAGATCAAGCAGGCGCTGGTGTTTGTCGCGTCCCGCAAGCAGGTGGATACCTGGGTGCAGATTATTCGTGGCCTGGGCATCATGTGTGACGGCCTGCACGGTGAACTGCCCCAGGGCGAACGCACTGCCCGCCTGAAGCGGATGCGTCGTGGTCGCCTGAAAGTGATCGTTGCCACCGATGTCGCCGCCCGTGGCCTTGATCTGCTGGATATCAGCCACGTCATCAACCTGCATCTGCCACGCCGGGGTGATATCTACGTACACCGTGCAGGCCGCAGTGGCCGTGATGGCGGTCAGGGTTTTGCCTGGTCTCTGGTGGACAGCAACGATTGGCTCAACCTGGGCCGTATCGAGCGCTATACCGGCCAGAAGATCGCACAAGCCACTATCGAAGGGCTGGAGCCGACACGGGCGATGCCTAAAGAGGTGAAGAAAACCAAGCCGAAGAAGAAAAAATCGGCTGCGGCGAAGAAAGCCGCCAAGAGCAAAACAAAGAAAAAGCGCTGAGTTCAGCGCTTTTTTTGGTTTTCCAGCAGTGAGCTACTGCTGCACTTTAATCAGCTTGTGATCTTTTCCGACAGCGTCCGAATGGCGTCTACACCATCCTGCTCAAACAAGATATTCCAGTCCTCTAACTGCTGCTCGGTTACCGGCTGACCTCTATCGTCACGCCAGTCCCCCAACAAAGTTGCCTTAGGAGTGTTGGAGATCAGAAACGCATCCAACTGAATTGCCGCATTAGCGGAGCTTTGCAGAGCCAGCATCCCTTCAATTTCTTTGATGGTTTTATGGAACTGCACTTTCGGGCTTTGCGGCGTGTGATTACGCAAGCCTTTGGGGTCAACAAACACCACATATTGTTTACCATCACGTACCAGCCACAGGATAAAGTCAGGGTAGAAGCCACCATCCACAAATACACCTACAGCGCCTTGCCCTGTCTGATTGCGTAACAGGTACAACTCAAAGCCTTCAAAAACATCTTGCTCCCATGCAGCCTGCAGATCCTTTATAAACTTCGCTTCACCTTTATTCAGTGCTACCGGGCTAATCTGAAAATCTAACCCCTGGGTTGCGGCAACCAGTGGCTGATAGAAGTGCCTCTCACACCAAAGAAACTCCATCCCTTCCAGTACCTGATCTTTCCAGCGGTTAACGTCTCCAGCCAACACATGACCTCTGAGGTTATCCAGCTGTTTGATCAGCATTTCATGGCGCACAGAGTCCAGCGTCAGTGTGTAACTACCCTGGGGCGCGCTGTCAGTGATGCCAAACAGATACTTGTTGTTCTCAGTAATCGGGCGATATTCAAGTTTATCGGCTTCCCACTGCTTGCGACGGAAGCCATAAAATTTCTCGCAATATTTACGCAGCAACGCCCCTGCCATTTCGTGCCATAGATCCAGCCTGCTGAGATCACCCAAATCCATAACAGATTGGGGGGCATAAAGCTCATACCAACTATCATCCGCAAGAATCTCGCACACCCGCTGTTGGGAGATAGTCAGATTGGACCAGCGTCTGTCTCGCTTAAACGCCAGCAGTTCAAAATAGAGGGCCTCTTCATCCATAAGAGCCAGATGAGTTTTAGTAAATCGCTGTCTCTGTCGGTTAGCTTGTCGCTCACCCTGTTCATCTGTGGCGAAGCTCCCAACACGCGGATAAAAGTCTAGCTGCACTCTTGCTAACTGACAGAAATAATTAAACGCCTCAGTCTGCCCCTTCAGCAAAAACTCTGATGGCGAAAACAGCTCCACCTGCTCAGCCAGCTCAAGAAAGGCCGTACCCGAACCACCAATCGCTTTACCGGCAATTTCAGGCTTAATACGAATAACCGGTAGATTTTGTGGCAGGTTATCTATCGCTTTCAGTGGCAACTCATACTCTACCAGCCCCTGATTTACCGGAATCTCTTCATCTTCCAACTCTTTGCGGAACTGCTGAATGTAATCGGCCTTCACACCAAACACATTCAGAGTTTCCAAGATGCCGATATGCCTTGGACGCTCTAACCCAACCTGTTTCAGTTCATTAACCAGTTCTGCCGAGCGCTTCAGCGTTGTCTGGAAACCTTTCAGGCGCACACCCCGGCCAAACAGCTGAATGATCTGGGCACCCTCTTTTTTGCCTACGTTCATCAATGTCATGTTGGATACACGCCAGCTACTCCACCCTTCAGTAAACTTCTTGGAGCCTAACAGCAGGTTGATCTGCGAGTTGTCCTGATTGATGGTATTGAACAATGAAGCGCTGAATCGGGCATCCTGCGTCACCAGATCATGCTTTTCACAGAGCTTCACCAGCTTGCTGTCATCGCCCACATTGATCACACCAAATGGAGTATCCGAAACACCACCGCGCAAGGCGATTTCACCCGCCACGCCGGTAATGTTTTCCACATACAGATGACCGCCACTGCAATGGAAAATCCGCTCCAGAATATCCAGATAGAGATCAGCCGCTGAGAGATTCAGCTCTTTCAGATAATTGAAACGACCATCCAAAAGATTGCGACCGCCTGCGGTTTCCATTCCCTGTTTCAGCAACACATCTATCGCGTTGATGGTGCTTTCACGCTGGCTCAGTACCCGATCTACAAATTGCAGCACTTTTACCGTGTCGGAGGCTTCGCCGCTACTCAAATTGGCGGTGACCTTAGAGCTCACAAACACCCAAAGCGGTCGGCTGAGATTAAAGCGCTTAAACAGATCAGGCTGATCATCAAACAGGCGTAACTGCTGGTAGTAACTCAGTAGCGAAGCCACCAGATAGCGGTATTCGTCTTCGCCATCCTGGTTTTTCTCCAGGTTGAGAATCTGCGACTGCTTGCCGTAACCATCGCTGTAAAAGTGACGGTAGGAGTAATCAAACAGAATCGACTTGGTGTAGGTCTGACGCAGGTTTTCGTGCTGCCCGGCCGATTGCGCAAAGGTCGCCGAATACTCAAAGGAGAAACCCTGTTCGCAGAGGCGCTGTCGGTAGTCCAGCCAGGTACCGCCGCCACTGGCAGTACCGCGGTGACCTTCATCCACCAGCAACAGGTTATTGCTGCCAAAGCTATCGACCGCTACGGTTTTACTTTTTTCGCTTTCCCGTAGCTTGTTGATATCAATCACCTGCACCGGATTCTGCGCAAACAGATCGCTCTGTCCGCCTCGGTTGCTGAACTCTGTGGCCTCGATACCCGAGGTTTTCAGCTCCTGCAGATGCTGTCGGGTAAGCCCCTCATTGGGCGTCAGCAGGATGATCTGATTGATATTTTTTGCTTTGCCAAAGCGTTTCAGGTAATAGCGAAACTGCTGGATATTGGCGTGCATCAACAGGGTTTTACCCGATCCGGTCGCGTTCCAGAAGGCGATACGGCCCAACTGGGGCCAGAGATCATCATCCGGGTTTAACAGCTCCAGCGGTTTGTGATTCACCTTTTGTTCATCTACCCAGTGGGTATTCCAGCGCTGAATCTGTTCATTCAACTCATTGAGCAGTTCTTCCGGGCGGGTAAAGAAGTAGTCGAGATAGATCTCAGTAAACAGCAGGGCCAGATACTGGAAGTATTTCCACTCCAGCTCGATTTCACCGGCGGTCAGGCGAGCCTGATTGATCTTGTCGGTGATCTGTTTGATATGACGGTCGTAGTCCAGCAACTGCTCTTCAGTCAGCTTGATACGTCCGGTGGCGATCTGCCCCGGACCGTTATCAAAGTGCTGAATCATCGCTTCAATGATTTTGTGTACGCCATCACCATTGCGGCCCGTCACGTCGCCCATCAACTGGAAGCGGTCACGGAAGGCTTCCAGCGTAGCGGCTTCACGCCGGTCCTGCTTATCCACCGGATAACGCCCGGACACCGCCTCAAAACCAAACAAACCAAACAGCCACTGATTAAGCACCAGATGATGACGAAACTCCAGCGACTGCTTTTTGCCTTTCTTGGCGCGCACACCCGTGGTTTTTGCCGCCGACTTTGCGGTATTTATTGCCGTCGCCATACCGCCCCCTTACAGTACGCTGGATTCAGTGTTGGCAAACATCAGGCGATGGAAGGCTTCCTCAATCAGCTGAATGCGCGCTTCCTTCATCATCTCTCCACGGCGGTTTTTTGGAATGGCGATATTGTGGTCACCGTTCACGTAGAGGATATCCACCTCATCATCCTGACTGCTACTCAGACGGATATTCAGCTTTTCGATCAATACCGCGTCCAGCACCGCATTGTCTTTCAGCAGCGCCTTTTCATCATTTGCGCCCTGCTGAACCGCCAACACGGACGGCAGGTTGCGCCACACCACCAGCACCTTCTGCCCGGCACGATTCACACCATAAACGGTACGGAACCACCAGGCTCCCTGCTCGCTACGTTTCACCTGCGCCTGCCAGCGGCCCAGCTCGGTCTGGCTGATCTCGGCATCAAAGTGCAGCGGTGCGGCAATATGCTCCACTGTTAAGCCCAACAGGTAGTTAAAGCTTTCCAGCAGATCCACGTTAATCGCCTTGGTTTCATCCCCACTGGCGGACCGAACATTCAGCTGATATTGGGTAGGATCGGTAAACAGCTTGGTATTCAGCAAAGAAGCAGAACCCCGGGTTTCCACCTCTAGCATATAGTTCATCACATAGCTCTGGCGGGCCTTGTCCAGCTCGGAGTTTTCATGGGCTTCCAGCAGGGTTTGCTGGCCTTTATCCCGTTGCAACGCCAGATTGCCAAGGGCATCTTCGTAGCTTTCGAGACGGATGGTTTTAAAGCAGTGGGACACGCCGTTATAACTGCCGGTATCGTCCGACACAGGTGCACCAGCTTTCCAGTTTTCTGCGTAAACCACTTTTTGGATACGGGGTTTGAGTATCCGGTCAAAATATTCGCCCATCTCGACCAATACGAATTTGCGGCGGCTTTTGCTAGAGCGGTTTGAGTTAACGACTGCATGAGCTGTAGAGCCAGAGCCAGCGTAAAAATCAAGTACCGTGTCATTTGCTCCCAGATTCGCAGTTGTTATGACTCGATTAATTAATTTAGTTGGCTTGACCGTGTTGAAAACTTCCCCACTAGATTCAAAGCTAAATGCTGAAACTAGTTCCCGCTTAGCTTCTTGGGTATGCCCAACATCCTTATAATTCCAAATTGTAACTGGAGTGACACCATCTTTTACTTCAGATAAGTATCGCTTCAGACGAGGCATATTATTCTTGCTCTCTCCCCAATAGATGCGGCCTTCTTTATCTAGCTTACTGAAGTTAACCTTTGAGACTCGCCAATAGTTTCCAATTGCAGGGCGAAATGTATTACCTCCTGGAGCAGTTACTTCGTAAGTCCCTTCAGAGTAAAAATTCCTTGCTGTCAGATCACCAGATGTCCACACACCTCTAGGATCGCTGTCGGGATTGGAATAGCGATCAATGGCTTCTTGGCTTCGAGGTAGAAGACCAATATTGAATTCCTGGGCATTCTTGGCATAACACAGCAAATAATCGTGATTTTCAGAAAAGTACTTTGCTGTATTCCTTGGGGAGAAGTTCTTCTCCCAAATAATGTTAGCGATAAAATTTTGCTCGCCAAACGCTCCATCTAACATAACTTTGAAGGCGGCCATTTCACTGTCATCGATACTCGCAAACTGAATACCCGTTTCTTTGAGGTACGAACGAGAAACACTGACCGAATTCATTACTGCCGTAGCCCAACTGGAATGCTTCAGTGAGTCTTTGTATAAAAACCCATCATTGCCAGTGTTGTATGGCGGATCAATATAGATACACTTAACCTGCTCCTTATAACGCTCCTGCAGCAGGTTCAGGGCCTGGAAATTCTCCGAATGCACCAACAGACCATCACATTGCTCATCCAGATCGTCGATGGTCGCCAATAGTTGGGCTTTAAACGCTTCATCGAAGTGACGAGTATCCAGCATCAAAAAACGATACTTAGGCTGCTCCAGAAGCTGCGCTACTGATTTTTCCTGAAGATCTTGCGCCAGTTGTTCCAGATCCAGCGCATAGAGATTGGCCCAGTCGTCGCGCTGAGCGCGGTTGTCAAATACCAGCGCCAGCAACTCGTCATGGTCCGCCAGACGGTCCAGAGTAATGCAGTATTGGGTATCGGTTACAAACTTTTTCTTCAGCCAGAGCTTTTTCTGAAAGTTTTCCAGCTGGGCCAGAAAGGCGATGATCTTTTCACCCAACGTCCGGATCACTTCAATTTTGCTGAGTAGCGGTGCCAGGCGAGCAGTATTGTGCTTGAGACTCGCCAGATCGTCCCAGTCGAGCAGTTCATTTTTGATATAAAAGTCCAGCTCGCGGGTCAGGAACCCGCCCAGATCCTTGTGGATAAAGTAGTCAAAGCTGTTTTTCTTGGTGTAGTTGTTCAGCTGGCCCTGCAGCTGGCTGTACTCTGCCTGTTCGCCGTTGGCTTTGGTGTAGGGCAGGGCCAGTTTTTCCTGCCACTCAACAGGCAGTTGGCTCTCGGTGCTTAACAACCATTCCACAGCGGTGGATACCAGCACACCCTGTACCGGCGGTTTCTTCTTCGCGGCGGCTGTGGCTTTGCTCAGCGCTTTCAACGTGGCGTTATTGGTTTGCCAGTCATCCAAGGTTGCAGCACGGAATACAAAACGCAGTTGTAACTCTTGAAACGCTTGTCCGTTTTCGTTGGCTTCGCCTTCGATCAGCTCGAACGGCTGTTCGGCATCCGGAATAAAGACGCGTTTGCTGCTGTCGCTCTCTTTGTTGTTGTTCTGGGCACCGGCGTCAGCGTCCACCAGCTTGAAATGCACCCGCATTGGGTTGGGATCGGTTTCGCTGATACGGGTATTCAGTCGGAAGCTGTAATCGCGCAGGGTTTCGCTACTTTTGATGTAGTACTGGTCTTTATTGGCCCAGTGCAAAACCACCTCTTCCCCTTGATAAGGGATAGCGTAGGTGCCGTTTTTATAGACTCGACGGGAGAGGAAATCACCTTCGTCGTAGTAACGCTTAAAGAAAGTAACCAGTGCGTCGTAAACTTCTCCCTCTTCCCGCGCCAGATCAAAGCCATCGTTCAGTTGCGCTTTTAGCTGTTGTACTTTGGGTAAGCTATCGGGATCTACTTCCAGCGCCCGTGCGCCAGCAACGGCCTTGGCCAACTCTCTTTGTAGCTCGGCTTTGTCACTGCTGGCAAAGCTGGCAAACGCTTCCTGAGTGATGCGTGGCAGGTCACGTTCAATAAAACGATTAATGTCATCCTTGCGGGCGTGCATGATGCGATAGAGGCCAAAATCCAGCTCAGGCTGGTTTAGCTGAAACATCTCGCGCAGCAATCCGGCAAAGGTTTCACGGCGCTGATTGGCCTTGATCACCTGTGTTTGATTGGAACTGAGCGGTTGTGAGTCGGTCATGCGGGGATCCTTGGTATAGATACAGCGTGTTGCCGCACATTAGCCGCCTTTGTGAAAGCGAACTGCGCGGCGATATACAGATACAAATCGGGGTATTCTGCGGGAAGTGAAGCCCAATGGCTAGCGCAGCTTAAACAAGCCGGTTTAGGCTTATCCAAGCAATTTTGTTATACTACTTAGATACGTTAGCGAGGTGATTATGACACGCCAACCCAAACAGGCTTCACGCAAGATTAACCGGGATCAGATTCGCCGTTCTGTGGCCAGCTCCAGTGCCATTGAAACCGGTGAAGCTTCTGCCAAAATTGAAGCCCGCCTGAAGTCAGGCAAACGCCGCTTTCCACAGTTAGCCCTGGCGAGCTAATTCATACTTGTTGAATCAATAATTTCTGTGAGCACTAGTCTTCACCAGCCTGTTGCTCCAGTACATCACGCACAAGCCGTGCTACATGCTGGTAATCACCACCCACACCGGCCTGTATCGCCTTAAAGTAATACGCTTTGTTTTCTTCCCACAGCTGATAATCCAGCGGTTGGAATCCTGCTTTCAGCGCCATCACGTTCAGTAACAAGCGGGATATCCTGCCGTTCCCCTCGCGAAACGGATGAATCAGAATAAATTCCACATGGCTTTCGGCCAGCAGGTTCACGACCTCGTCATCAGCCAGATCCGGTAACTGCTCAAAACGACTTAGGTATTGCTTATCAAACTGTTTGATAAGTGCAGGCAACTGACCCGCAGCGGCAAAGTGAAAATCTCCTTTGCTCATATTAACGGTGCGGGTTTCACCTGCCCAATCGTACAGGTTGCCCAACCACTGTCGATGCCATCGCTGGATATCAGACATAGATAGTGTGGCCCACGATTGCTCCAACACCACTAAGTACAGTGCGTCCAGTAGCTCTGTTTCTGCGTCGTCAATGTCCTGCTTAAGCGTCAGGCCGAGCCGATTCCGAAGTACACCTTCCTCGCCACCGGGTTGATACTCGCCTTCACTGCTTGTTACATCGTATCGACTCACAGACATATTCCTCTGAACACAGAAGCTGTGTTCTTGGTTACACAATTCGCCAGCGGATGGTAAACAGCTTTTGGGTACTGCTTTTCTGGTGCATCTGCTGTTCTAAAGCATCAATATGCTGGTCGCGACGCGCCTCAATAGCATCTTCCACATCGAAGATCTCCTGGCGCTGGCGGCGCTGGGTACGCTCTAGCCGCTTGATCGCTTCCTGTGCTTCTTTTTGTTCACCAATGGTGTGTGCCTGACGGGAGAGTTTCTTGGCTTGTTTTAGCTCGGCACGGGTATCATCAAGCTGTTTTTGTGCCGACTTCATCTGATCGTCGGCCCAGGCTTCCAACTTGTCGCGTTCCCGCTGGAAGTATTCATTATTTTCATCCAGCAACTTACTCAGTTTAGCGTCAAGCTGACGCGTGGCATTTTCTGCAAGCATCAGCGGCGGTTGTTGTTCAGCAACAGATTCCGCGTTCCCCGGAAGCAAAAACAGGTCACTGCACTGCTCCATGTCCAGCATTAGCCCATCATCGGTAAATGCGGTAAATACAAGGTGCTCTTCATTCTGGAAGCTTGATAGCTGAAGCTGATTCAGCTCCAACCATCCAGACTGTCCCTTTAAGCCATCCAGAGAAGAAAGTTTTTTGCTAAAGGCCGACAGGTTAAATTTCACCCGAGCAGTTACAGCATCCAGTCGTCTGCCACGGTCTAAGACCCACTCCCCCAGCGGATGCCCTAGGCGATAGGTATAAGCGTGTTCTAATGCGGGCTGGTGCTTATCCTTACTGGTCAGTTGATACAAGCCTTCGGATATAGCGACGCTGTTCGGTGACTGTACGAGGTCGAACGACAAATTTGAAGGCGAAAACTTCGCATGCGAAGACAGCACATGCCGCGTTAACTCCCAGAACATACGCCCCATCTGGTCCAATTGCTGTTGCGCTTCCTCGTGACGGATTTTGAGTTTGTCGTGAATATTAGCGTCGAAGTGCTCAAACAGTTTTTCGCGGGTTTCATCCATCCGCTTGGCTATATCGTCTTCCAGCTCTCGCTGTAACTGATCGAACGCGGCTTGTATCTCTACAGGATCACGGCATTCGTTGTAGATGGCTGCAATACGTTTTTCGATATCGAGCCCCGATTCGATACTGCCCAAAACATCATCCGACGCCCCAAACAGACCATCAAAAAGCTGAAACTTGTGACTGAGCAGTTCCAACACTCTTCGGTCAGCTTCATTTCGGGTGTTCAGGAAGTTGATAACAACTACATCGTGTTTCTGGCCATAACGATGACAACGGCCAATGCGCTGCTCAACCCGTTGTGGATTCCATGGCAGGTCATAGTTGATTACCAAGCTACAGAACTGGAGGTTTACACCTTCAGCTGCGGCTTCCGTCGCAATCAAGATTTCTGCATCAGATCGGAAATGGTCGATAATCGCTGTGCGCATATCCACCGCACGGCTGCCCGTAATCTGATCGGTGCCCCGGCTTTTTTCCAGCCAGCGTTGATAGATTGCACGGGAACCTGGGGTATTATTACTGCCGCTAAACAGTGCGACCTTTCCACCGTAACCATGGCGCTCCAGATAACTGGCGAGATAATCCTGGGTACGGCAGGACTCGGTAAATATCACAGCCTTACGTTCTGCACCACGTTGCGCCATCTGTTCAAAGCCCTGAGACAAGGCCGTTAGCAACGCTTCCGCTTTCGCATCATCATGGATCAGCCCTGCCAGAGCCCTGTACTGCTCCAGTTCGGCAATTTCACCGCGCAGTTTGTCCAGATCAATAGGGATAACAGGCTGCGTAACATTGTATTGCGCTGATTCCTCAGCCGCTTCTAGCAGTTCATCGTCAAAATCATCGTCCAACAGGTCATCCGGCCATTCATCATTTGCGGCTGACAAACAGCTCTTTTCTTCCAGCTTTCGCAGCCGTTTCAGCAAACTATCCAATGTTTTACACACCGCCGCTGTAGAAGACGCCAATAGCTTTCGTACAACCAGAGTAACAAGATGCCGTTGCTGTAACGGTACACCATAACTGTCTGCGCGCTGCAGATAAGCTGAAACCGAGTAGTACAGGCGTAGCTCATCCTCTGACGGGACAAACTCACAGGTATGGGCTTTACGTTCGGTATATGGCACATATTCCAAAACCTGTTTACGCAAAGTCCGATGAACAAACTCCTCCAGTCGCCCTTTCAGCCCGAACAGGTCACTCTCACTGCGCATATATTGCTGTCGGAAGCTGGTTTTATCACCAAAAAGGTTTTCATCAATGATGGTGGAGAGTCCATACAGCTCCAACAAACTATTTTGTAACGGTGTCGCTGTTAGTAAGAGTTTCTTACAGCCAGCAAAGGTTTCACGAACGCAGTTACCAATAACATTGCTGTCCTGATGCGCATTTCTGAGTTTGTGTGCTTCATCTATAACCACCAGATCCCATGGTATCTGACGAAGCTGCTGCTCCATACGTTTAGCAAACTGATAGGAAAATATCGAAATAACAGGTTGGTCAAAGGGATCGACTATTCCTTGCTGTCGCTGCCGCGTCCAAGTTTTGTTGTCCAAAACCTGCGTTGGTAGATGAAACTTTTCAGTAAGTTCATTCGCCCACTGCTTTCGTAACGCCGCCGGGCAAATAACCACAATATGGCGCTTTCTTTCCGCCCAAAGCTGTGCCATAACCAAAGACGCTTCTATGGTTTTCCCCAAACCAACTTCATCCGCAAGTACAACGCCTTTTACCAAGGGGTTCTGAAGTGCGAAGAGTGCTGCATCTATTTGGTGGGGATTTAGATCAACGGTTGCATCAAAGAGAGAGCTTCCCAACCGACCGATATCACCACCTCTACGCTGGCGAGTCAGTTCAAAAGCGAAATATTTGGCATGAAAGTCTGTGATTGACGACGACTGCATGACGAATCCTTATGTACAGAACAGTGTTTCGTCATTTTGTATCAAGTGACTGCATTCAGCAAAGACTCATTGGTCTGTGCATGTAGCTACATTCTTGTTTAGCCAAACAGACACTTCGTACATCTTACTCAATACACATCATCTACCTGTCGCGACAGGCGCTCGACGATATGCTGCCCGATCGGGATTGCCGAGGTCGCCGCTGGCGATGGCGCGTTGCACACAATCAGTGTGCGTTGGGTGCTTTCGAACAGGAAGTCATCCACCAGATTGCCGTCTTTTGTCACCGCCTGGGCACGGATACCGGCAGGATAGGGCTTCAGGTCGTCCACATTCAGTGACGGGCAGTACTTCTGCACCAACTTCAGGTAGCCCGGTTTGCTGCGGGAGTTTTTCAGCTCACTCAGGCTGGCGCGGAAGTGTTTGCGTAGCAAGCGCAACAGCCCCGGGTACTGCAACATCTCGGCGCTCTCTTTCAGGCTGAACGAATTGCGCTCGTACCCTTCGCGTTTGAACGCCAACACGGCGTTTGGACCAACGGTTACCGTGCCGTCAATCATGCGGGTCAGGTGTACGCCCAGGAACGGCAGGTCCGGATCAGGAATCGGATAGATCAGGTGATTCACAATCTCATTGTGGGCCTGGTCCAGCAGGTAGTATTCGCCACGGAAGGGGATGATGCGAAAGTGCGGTTCTTTACCCAGCATCTGCACAATGCGATCGGACTGCAAACCGGCACAGGAGACCATATAACGGGCGTGGTAACGGTCATCGTGGCCATACGCGGTGATGCGGTCGGCAAACTGCTCCAGCCCCTGCACCTCGGTTTCGTAGAGGATCTTGCCGCCTTTGGATTGTACGACTTCCGCCATCTTGCGGGTAATTTCCGCGTAATTGACGATACCGGTGGAAGGCACAAAGATCGCGCCGACACCATTGATATTGGGCTCGCGCGCCCGCAGCTGTTGCTGATCCAGTACCTCGATCTCCAGCTCGTTCTGCGCGCAGCGATCGATCAGCGCCTGCATCCGTTCCAGCTCCAGGGCGTCGGTCGCCACCAGCAGCTTGCCGCACTCATCGTACTTGATGCCGTGCGCGTCACAGAACGCTTTGGTCGCCCGGTTGCCCTCTTTGCAGAACTTGGCTTTCAGGCTGCCCGGTTTGTAGTACACCCCGGCATGGATTACACCGGAGTTGCGGCCGGTCTGGTGTTTCGCCGGTGCAGATTCCTTCTCCAGCACCAGCACCGTGCAACCGGCATAAGCCTCCTGCAGCTGCATCGCGGTGGACATCCCAAGGATGCCTCCGCCAATCACCATAAAATCGTAAATGGGCCGTGGCTGCCGTTGCTTCAAACCTTATCTCCGTATCCTGCTGTCAGACTCTGTCCGTTGTATTGAAATCAATCGAATTTCGGCCACTCAAAGCGCGCAGCTTCACCGGCCTGAACCTGTTTGTTCCAGCCAACCGCATCCACCATCTCACCCATCCCATTGTATTCCGGGTAAGCCAGGCCGCGCTCTCGGCAGAAATCGACAATAATCGGGTTGGACCATTCAAACAGGGTATAAGCGAGCTCTTCCGGCGGCAGACGGGACTCGTCATACAACCCCGCTTTCATGCGCTGGTGCTGGGCTTCCACCAGAATAATCCCGGCCGCCGTGGATACGTTCAGCGATTCCACCATGCCCATCATCGGCACGATGATATGTTCATCCGCCAGTTCCTGCCCCTCTGCGCTGACACCGTATTTCTCCGCACCCATGAGAATTGCACAGGGTTCGGTGTAATCGATCTCCCGGTAGTCCACCGCCTTGTCAGACAAGTGTGCCGCGTAGATCTTCATCCCCTTGGCGCGTACCGTATCGGCAGCTTCCTGAAAGGTCTCATGGCAGCGCAGCTTGACCCAGCGGTCGGACCCGCGTGTTGTGCCACGATAGAGCGGATAACCCTCTTTCGGATTGATACTGTGAATCTCATGGATACCCACCGCATCGGCATTACGGATCAATGCCGCCAGGTTGCGGGGTTTATGCACACGATCGGCGATCAGGGTCAGGTCCGGCTGGCGACGCAACAGCGTGCTCAGCAACTTCTGCTGGCGTTCAGGGGTCATCACGAACTCGATGTAGAATGGAGTCGCCACCTTACCAAAGGGGCAATTTTTTTCCAGTTATCCCGGGGCCTGTGCGATAATATGTCCCCTTTTTATTCTTGGTTGTACGGATTACATCATGAGCGACTCAGCAAAAATTATCGCCTACCAGGGCCAACCCGGCGCGTATTCCCACCTGTCCTGCACCCGTGCTTTTCCGGAGATGGAAGCACATGCCTGCGAAACCTTTGCAGAAGCGATGTTTATGGTGGAAGACGGCAAGGCTGAGCTGGCGATGATTCCGCTGGAAAACTCCACTGCCGGCCGTGTAGAAGAGATCTACCGCCTGATGCCAAAAACCCAGCTGCACATCGTGGGTGAGCACTTCGAACCGGTAAACCACTGCCTGTTGGGCCTGCCGGGCACCAAGCTGGAAGATCTGAAAACTGTATCTTCCCACCCACAAGCACTGGCACAGTGTCTGGAACACACCAAAGAGTTGGGCCTGCAACCGGTGGCAAGCCTGGATACCGCAGGTTCTGCGGCAGCACTGGCGAAAGCCGGTAAGAAAGAGTATGCAGCGATCGCCTCCAGCTTGGCGGCAGAACTGTATGGCCTGGAGGTGCTGCGTGAAAACTTCCAGGATAAAGCCGGTAACACCACCCGCTTCCTGATCCTGTCCCGCGACAATGTTGTGCCGGAGTTCGATCCAAAGAACAAATACATGACCACCATTATGTTCACCGTACGCAACATTCCAGCGGCCCTGTACAAGGCGCTGGGTGGTTTCAGTACCAACGGCGTGAACATGGTGAAGCTGGAGAGCTACATGGCATCCGACACCATGACCGTATCCAGCTTCCACCTGGATGTGGAAGGCCACGTAAACCAGAAATCGATGCAATACGCGCTGCAGGAGCTGGACTTCTTTGCCCGTGAAGTGCGCATCATGGGTACCTACGACGCACACCCATTCCGCTACCGTGAAGATGTGATCGTCGAGTAAGCACTTGCAACACAAACAACGACAGAAAAATTAAAAGTTATTGTTTTATAGACCAAAGTACAGTGTTGCACTGCAACATTCCGTACCATACTGAAATCGTGGTTTAGTGATCTCTTCGATGAACACTTTCCGCATCCCATCTTCAACTCTGTCCACTCGCAGAGTTAACACAGATTCTACCCCTCCCATCAGGGAGGGGTCTTTTTATCTACAGCCCCCAATTCCAACCGCCCTACTCACACCCCATGGCATCGTGTCATTCGCCTTTCTATAAGCCGTATATACTTCAGCGAGCCCGTCATTCAATTCATACCATTGAGATGAATTTGTGATGAACGGCACCACAACGCTGGACAGAAAAACATATGGCAAATAACATATGTGAAATTTCATATATAACCCCAATATTTCTGGAGAATATCCATGGGCATCAAAGTAGGTATTAACGGTTTTGGCCGCATGGGCCGTCTGGCATTGCGCGCTGGCTGGGACTACCCGGAACTTGAGTTTGTACAGATCAACGATCCGGCGGGTGATGCTGCCACCTTTGCCCACCTGCTAAACTTCGACTCCGTGCACGGCACCTGGCGGCACGAAGCCACTGCTGAAGGCGACAACATCCAGATTGGCGATCAGACTCTGCGCTTCAGCAGCAACAGCGCCATTGCCGATACGGACTGGTCCGGCTGTGACCTGGTGATTGAAGCCAGCGGCAAATTCAAGCAAGTGGATGTGCTGAACACCTACCTGGATCAGGGCATACAGCGTGTGCTGGTGACGGCACCGGTGAAAGAGGAAGGCGCGCTGAATCTGGTGATGGGTATCAACCATGACCTGTTTGAACCGGCTGAACACCGGATCGTGACTGCTGCGTCCTGCACCACCAACTGCCTGGCGCCGGTGATCAAGGTTGTACACGAGAAGCTGGGCATCCGTCACGGCTCCATGACCACCATCCACGACATCACCAACACCCAGACCATTCTGGATGCCCCCCACAAGGATCTGCGTCGCGCCCGTGCCTGTGGCATGAGCCTGATTCCAACCACCACCGGTTCTGCCAAGGCGATCACCGAGATCTTCCCGGACCTGAAAGGCCGCCTGAATGGTCACGCGGTGCGTATCCCGCTGGCCAACGCATCCCTGACCGATATGGTGTTTGAGCTGGAACGCAGCACCACCATCGACGAGGTGAACGCGCTGTTTAAGGAAGCGGCAGAAAACGAGTTGAACGGTGTACTGGGTTATGAAGAGCGTCCGCTGGTATCGATCGACTACCGCACCGATCCGCGCTCCAGCATCGTAGATGCCCTGTCCACCATGGTGGTGAACGACACCCAGCTGAAGATCTACGCCTGGTACGACAACGAATGGGGTTACGTAAACCGCACGGTTGAGCTGGCGAAACACATCATGGCGGCGGGTTGATGATCGGCGCTATCTCCAATTTATCAGCGGAGGTACGCCAGTACCTGCTGGTAACCGGTAACTACTGGGCGTTCACCCTCACCGACGGTGCCTTGCGCATGTTGGTGGTGCTGCATTTCCATCAGCTTGGCTACAGCCCGCTGGAGATCGCGCTGCTGTTCCTGTTTTACGAGTTCTTCGGCGTTGTTACCAATCTGGTTGGCGGCTGGCTGGGAGCCCGCATCGGCCTGAACAAAACCATGAACATCGGCCTCAGCCTGCAGGTCATTGCCTTGCTGATGCTCACGGTGCCGGCCAGTATGCTCACCGTGCCCTGGGTGATGGCCGCGCAGGCGCTGTCGGGGATCGCCAAAGACCTGAACAAGATGAGCGCCAAAAGCTCGGTGAAGCAGCTGGCCAAGGCCAAAGTGGACGGCCAGGTGGAAGGCCATCTGTACAAGCTGGTCGCACTCCTCACCGGTTCCAAGAACACCCTGAAAGGGGTGGGTTTCTTCCTGGGTGGCACCCTGCTCACGCTGGCGGGTTTTGCCGGTGCCGTCTGGATTATGATCGGTGGCTTGTCGCTTGTTCTGTTGATGAGCCTGATCAAGCTGAAAGAGGATCTGGGCAAGGCGAAGAACAAGCCGAAATTTTCCGAAGTGTTCTCCACCAGCCCAGCCGTGAACAAGCTGTCTGCGGCGCGCCTGTTCCTGTTTGGCGCCCGCGACATCTGGTTTGTGGTTGCCCTGCCGGTTTACCTGAGCAGCGTGTTTGGCTGGGATCACTGGGCGGTAGGTGGCTTCCTCGCCAGCTGGGTGATCGCCTACGGCTTTGTACAAGCCGCAGCCCCCTGGATTACCGGCCGTCGCAGCGGCAAGCATCCGGATGGGATAAGCGCATTACGCTGGGCGCTGGCGCTCACGGCAATCCCGGCACTGATCACTGTTGGTCTAGAATGGAGCCCACAACTCATATTACTGGGTGGGTTGGTGTTGTTTGGTGTGCTGTTTGCGATCAACTCATCGCTGCACAGCTACCTTATCGTCAGTTACGCCAAGGAAGATGGCGCTTCGATGGATGTAGGCTTCTACTATATGGCCAACGCCGCCGGCCGCCTGATAGGTACGTTGCTGTCCGGCTGGATGTTCCAGGCCTACGGTCTGGAAGCCTGCCTGTGGGTTTCGGCGCTGTTCCTGCTGATCACCAGCGGATTGTCGCTGGCATTACCACGCCATCGCACATAAGCGGTTATACCGGGGTAGGTTCAGATGCCAGCCCCGATTTCACCTGACTTTCTAACGTAAACAGGTCTCAGACACCTGAACTTCACCCGCCTCAGTTTGAAGCAGTGTCTGTTTCAACTGCGCTTCAGGCATCGGTTTGCCAAACGCCCAGCCTTGTCCAAAGCGGATCCCTGCCTCCTTTAGGGCTTGGTGTTGCATATCGTTCTCGATCCCTTCAGCGACAATCACTGCATCCAATTCTTCAGCAATAGCCACAATGTGCGGTACCAGGCTGGAGCGGATACTGCCCTCTTCGATGTCGGTCACAAAGCTGCGATCCATCTTCAGGATATGGCAGTTGGTTTTCTTTAACTGCACCAGACTTGAGTAGCCGGTACCGAAGTCATCGATGGCGATCAGGTAACCGGCATCGGTCAGTTTCTGAAACAACGAACGAAACTCGGTATCGTGCAGTTCCGCATCCTCGATGATTTCAAGGATCGGTTGCACGTTCATACCACGGAAGTAATCATTCTTGATCAGGCAATTCACGTTCTGTTCGGTGATATCCTGGGGAAACAGGTTCACACTGAGCCTGAACTGATCGGGTAATGGCCCAATACTCTGTAGTCGTTCAGCCACATCGCGCAGCATAAAACTCGTAAATGCCCAGGTCATCCCCTGCTGTTTAATTACCGGCAAAAACTGATCCGGGAACAGCAGGCCAGAGGAATCCTGGTAGCGTGCCAACGCTTCGCAACCAATCACACGTCCGGAGGTCAGATCCACAATTGGCTGGAACTGCGCATAAAACGAGCCACTACGAAATCCTCGCTGCACCCGTGCAGAGAGAGACAGGTAACGGGCGAGCGCACGCTTCAGAAAGACGAAGAGACAGAGCGACGATAGGAAAGCCAGCGCGCTGATCAACACAATGGACGATTCGTAGAGACGAATAAACTGACTTGGAGTCAGGCGTGACGCGATACAGACTGGGTGCATAACGCTACACACTTTATAGTCCCGCACCATGGCCAGTGGCGCCGACGGAGCGCTGTCCACATCCGCGATCAGCTGTTTCTGGCCCAGCAGATGGTAGTAGGTGTTATTGCCAAACAGGGAGATCTCCCACTGGTATTCCGAGGGGATATCACTCTCCAGGTCTTCCGGGCGCAATACCGCGTTGAAGTCACCCTTTTTTAGGAGGATTGCGTGATACGCCTCGTCAAACAGTATCAACTCGTGTTCGATCCACACATCAAACGCCTTCGCTTTGAATGTGGGATAGGAACCAAAGAACGGAGCAGGAAGAATACCCAACCCGGTGGTACACACCAGGTCTTTGCCTTCAAAATAGCCCACGTCCTTGATTAGCTGTGAACGAAAGACCGCCTGACGCATACGCAACAGCGTAACGTTGGTGCATCTGGAATAGGTTTCTGTATTGAGGGAATCGAGTGCCATGACGGTGTCGTCAAACACGCCTTCGATCATGGTCAGCACACGGGAAGCCGATGTTTTTTGCTTTTCCGTCGCCTCGGCACTGATAAGAAAAAACAACCCAAGGAAAATGGCCGCTCCGAACACAGCACTGATAATCAGGATAAAAAAATCAGCTCGTTTTTTGAGCGCCTGCACAGCCAAGCATCCTAAGAATCTTCGAATAATAGCGCTAGACTAGTACAAACCTGAATGCCTATTCAATTATTAATTAGCGCCTGCTGCTGATCTATCCAGGCGCTAACTTAACTATCAGTTAAAACAGCAGGATCAGATTACAGGTTTGTTTACAGACAGGCTCTGCAGCGATTCTCGTGTCAGTTGCACCTGCGTACGTGCCATACCGTACAACGGTGCCTGTGCTAAGAAATCATCAAAAGCGCGCACCCAATCCACTTTTTCACTGGTGTTTCCTACAGCACCTCCATCCCGCTCCAGACCCAACAGCTGATGGGCGTGTGTCATAAGAGAAAACGTTTCAATCCCCACACGGCCCTGCTGAAACAGAAACTGTGCCGCCCCACGCAGCTCTGCAGGTGAAGCCTGGCGGGGGTTAAACTCTCCGCCCAAGGCACAGCTCAGGTCACACCCCTGTGTCCCTAGCTGGTAAGGCATGACAGCATTAAATCCCGTGCTACTGCCGGCCATCAGCATCAATTGACGCACATAGTCGTCCAGCATTCCGGCTGCGGACGCCTGTTGCCGGTTAGTGCCCTGCTCGCGTTCAAGTGCACTGACTGCCATCGCCAGACTGTGTTTCACGCCCAGTCCGGTAATCGTTTGCAGCAAGCGGCTGTTGCTCTGCCCCCAGCCAAATATCTGCTGCTCGACGCCCCACAGCTGCATCATCGATAGATCAGATATCAGGAAATCATCTTCCAGACGCGTGGAAATGCCGCCGACACCGAAGCGGATATCCACCATCGCCTGGATGTCGTAGCGCATCATCTCGTGGGCTACCTGGCGGGCACGCTCTTCAAAGCGCTCGAAGTCCGCCGCCGTTTCCCGCATAACCGCTTCCGGGGCATTGAAGATCCTCTTGTAGTCCGGAATTTCCCAATGACTCAACAGTGATTCTTCTGCGCCGGTCAGCGCCATCACGGCGTTGGCCTCTGTTTCAGTGGTACTTCTCACCGCCATCTCCTGCTGAAACATCTGAGCAAATCCGCGGTCCTGCTGCAGCGGATCAAAGCGGAACGGTTCGGTGGATAAAACGGGCATCGGTCTGTTGAGTTGCATACATCACCTCCGGATCAGGTAAAGGTGACGCAGCAAATCCCAGGCCAGATTGCTAAGTTATTGAGCAATAAAAGGAATGGAAAGGGAGGAATTAAAACGCACGTTTGGGAACGGCAACGGGGTGCCGTTCCCGGCAAAGATCAGAGTTTGCCTTGCCGCTCAGCGCGCTCGACGAGCTTTTTCAGAACGCGTGATACAGCCACAAAGCCAAAGGTTGCTGTGACACAGGTTGCCGCCCCAAAACCACCGGAGCAGTCGAGACGGGTATTACCGTCGGTAATACTTTTCTGCTGGCACACCGAACCGTCCGGTTGTGGATAAACCAGCTGCTCGGAGGAGTACACACACTCCACCGCGAAACGACGGCCGCTCTTGCTGAAACCGTAATGCCGACGCAGGTAGTTGCGCACCTTGGCCGCCAACGGATCTTGGGAGGTTTTGGACAGATCCGCCACTTCCACGCGGGTTGGATCGGTCTGACCACCAGCGCCACCCACAGTGACAATCGGAATCTTACGGCGGTTGCAGTGGGCGATCAGCGCAGCTTTCTCTTTCACGCTGTCAATTGCATCCACTACGTAATCAAAGTCGTTGGTGATCAGTTCGGGAATATTGTCACGGGTGATGAAGTCTTCCACCTCATCGATCTGGCATTCCGGGTTGATTAGGCGCATACGCTCTGCCATCGCCTCCACCTTGGAGCGGCCGATATTGCCGTCCAGTGCGTGGATTTGACGGTTGGTG
Source organism: Pontibacterium sp. (assembly GCF_964228735.1). Classification (GTDB taxonomy): domain Bacteria; phylum Pseudomonadota; class Gammaproteobacteria; order Pseudomonadales; family Balneatricaceae; genus Pontibacterium. Next base: position 35,975 of record NZ_CAXRBQ010000082.1, read on the forward strand.
TTGGTAATGCAGATATCATCCAGGTCGATCAGGGTAATCCTGCCGATCGCCGTGCGGGCAAGTGCCTCTGCTACCCAAGATCCCACACCGCCGATGCCGACCACACAGACGTGGGAGCGACGGTACAACTCAGTGGCATCATTGCCATACAGGCGGCGGGTGCCACCAAAGCGGTTATCAAAGTCGGACACGGTATTGCTATTCTCTGTAACCAATCGCGATCAGAAGTCTTCGTCGGTCAGCTCGGTCACAATGACCTCGCCACACTTGCTGCACTTGCCTTCGATGAAAACGGTATCGTTGAGTTCGTACTCAACCGGTTCACCCATGCCGAGGTTGGCTTCCATACAGTTATCGCACCATGTCTGCTCCAGAAAAGCTTTCTGCTCCTCTGCGTCACGGGCAAAAAAATCGCGCTCAATGCGTTCGCTCATCGCTCAACTCCGGCTATGTTTCAGAAGACGCCAATCATACTGTGATCTATTTGCGGCTACCAGCATCCTCACCGTCGGGCAGGTGCTGCTGAATGCGCGGCCATATCAGCGCCCAGGGCTCAGCGTACTCTTCTGCGATCAGGTCACGGCAATCCTGGTCAAACAGCTCTCCAACCTCCGGCGGGCGCGTGAAGCGGTAGTTTTCCCCCTTGAAGGGGAAGCTCAGGCTGTAGGCGTGTAGATAGGTGCGATCAGTCGGGCTATCAGTCTGTTCGTGATAAAGCGGATCACCAATAATTGGTGCACCGATGCTTTTCAGAGCAACGCGGATCTGGTGAGTTTTGCCGGTCAGGGGCTTTAGCAAAAACAACCGGATGCCCGGCTTCAAAGAAGCACTGAAAAACTGGGTAACGGCGGGCCTGATCTGGGTCTTGGCCAGACGCCAGGCTCCACGGCGGGCACGGGTCATATCCCCGATAATGGCGCCCTGTTTTTTCTTCGGCTTTCGGTCCGACAACGCCAGGTAGTACTTCTCAACCAGATGTTCGCTGAACGCGCGGGAGAGTTCGGAGGCAGCGGCATGATTGCGGGCAAACAACATCAAACCGGAGGTCACCTTATCGAGCCTGTGTACGGGCATCAGTTCGTCATAACCACGGTCAGCCTTGAGCTGCATCGTCAGCCCTGTGTCTTCCTGGTCTTTGTGTACGGAGAAACCCGGCAACTTGTCGATCAGTACAAACTCTTCGTTTTCCTCAACGATGCGGTACATAGATCTGGCCTCAAAAAGGTGGGGATCTTGCGGCAGCGCTGTATGAATTGCAATCCGCTTTTTCATACTTATTTGAGCTTAGTTTAGCTGCCGTTCTCCCCTAGCCTGGGAATTATCCGTACAATTTATTGATCCAGGTAACCTTTCGCCAATAACTGGCAGGAAACAACACAGTGGGAAATCCAGCGACTGTAGAGGTTGATCCGCTCTACTATCTGCATAACTTTAACCAACTCCTCGACACGATCGAGCAGCTACATCTGGACCTGCTACACGAAGAGGATCATCAACTCCTGACGCGTTATCAACAACTATCGCAACCCGCACAACAGCTGTACATCCGCCTTATATGCCGCCGAGCGATGTACTTTCGCCCTAGCAAGCTCAACTATCCTGAGATTCCCAATCTGGAGCAGGCTGCCAATGAACTGGACCGCCAGAATTTACTGGTATTAAACCCGACACTCAGTGCCCACGAACTGAGCGCCTTGATGACGGCACAAGAACTGAAATCAGCACTGCAACAGAAAGGCTCGCGACGTAAATCTGAGCTGATTGAGATTCTCGACTCACGACTCGAAGGCCAGCCTGCCGACGCGACACAATGGCAAACACTACTACCCGAACAGGTGTACCAACCACTGGGACGTGAGAGCATCGAACGCTTTCGTTTGATCTACTTCGGCAACCTCTACCAGGACCTATCCCAGTTTGTGGTGACCGATCTGGGCCTGATGCGGTTTGAACCTTACCCTTTGGATCGGGCCACCCGCGCCTTCAACAACCCGGAAGAACTGGACCAGTACCTGCACCTGCAACGCATCAGCGAATGTCTGGAGGAAGGCGAACAACCTTCCGAAGATATGCTGGCAACGATGTCTGCCGCGTCAGAGTGCCAGCGCCTGGAGCACAAACGTAACCGCCTGATCAAAGCCGCCGGTCAGTTGCTCGAACGCAGCAGCGATCTCGAATCTGCAATTCCCCTCTACCGAAGCGCCACCCTGCCACCTAACCGAGAGCGGTATGTCCGAACCCTGTTTAAGGCAGAGCAATATTCAGCTGCGCTGCATGCCTGCGAATCCCTGTCTAAACACCCACTCAATGCGGAAGAGGAGGCATTTTGTAAAAGCTTTACGCCGCGTATAAAACGTAAATTGGGTGGACCGCCGGTATCTGCAACTAAAACCAGCTTTCAGAGTGAGCAGCTCTGCCTGCCGGATGGCGGCGACCGGGTGGAAGAGCAGGTCATCACCCACTATCAGTCACTCGGTTACGAGGGAATCTGGTGTGAAAACGAACTGTTCAACGCCCTGTTTGGACTGCTGTTCTGGCAACAAATTTTCACACCACTGCCCGGGGCTTTCAGCCATCCGTACCAACAGGCACCACTGGATTTTAACAGCCCGGATTTTGCCAAACGGCGCGAAGCAATGTTCAATGCCCGCCTGAACGCACTAGCAAACCTTGATCTTTATGATGAAGCGATAAGGCAGTTTGCGAAGAGCGATGGGCTCGCCAATCCGTTTATAAATTGGAAACGGTTTGACCGGCAGCACTTGGCAGCACTGTGCGAGAGAATTCCTGCCAACCAGTTGCTGCAGATCCTGCGATGCATCTGCTTCGACCATCAGGCCTACCGCTCCGGATTTCCCGACCTGTTCGTCTGGCATCCCCACACGGATGAATACCTGTTGGTCGAGGTTAAAGGCCCAGGTGATCAGCTACAGAACTCCCAGAAACGCTGGTTAAACGTGTTTGAGGAGATCGGTATTCAATACAGGATCAGCTGGGTTTCGCGACCGGTATAAAATCACAGAACTTTTCAACGCCCCCCTATGGTCTAAGCTGACAGAGAGTCATAAGGGAGGTTTTGTTATGCTGCAAGCGATTGAAGTAGGCCCTACCGATCCTATCCTGATGATGCTGGCGCAATACCACGCCGATCCCAATCCTGAGAAGATTGACTTAGGCATCGGTGTCTATCGCGACAACAAAGGACGCACCCCTATCCTCAAAGCGGTCAAAGAGGCAGAAGCGATCCTGCTCAAGGAGGAGGCCAGTAAAGCTTACCTGGGCCCTGCCGGGGACCAGCGCTTTAATGCCTTAATCACCGACCTTCTACTGCACGATCCCTTGCGCAACCAACCGGACATGGCCCAAAACCTATGCACACTGCAAACACCGGGTGGAACCGGCGCACTGCGTGTAGCAGGTGATCTAATCGCACACGCCAATCCGGGGGCTACTATATGGCTCTCCAACCCACCCTGGGTAACCCACCGCCCCATCTTCAGCTCAGCCGGTTTACGCCTGGGATATTACCGCTACTTTGATCCAAGCACCCGAGGCCTGGATTTCGAGGGTATGATAGACGATCTGAAAGACGCTGCTCCCGGCGATGTGGTGCTGATCCAGGTTGCCGGTCACAACCCTTGTGGTTGTGACCTGAATATCGAGCAGTGGGAGCAACTCTCTGCACTGCTGGCCGATCTGGGCGTCACCCCGCTGCTGGACCTGGCCTATCATGGGCTTTGCACCGGCCTTGAAAGCGACCTGCTCGGCTTGCGCGTGATCGAGCGTAGCCACGCAGAGTGGATGCTCACCTACTCCGCTTCAAAGACCTTTGGCATCTATTTTGAACGCACCGGCGCCCTGCTGATCAAGTGCAAAGAGAAAGCGATCTGCGACGATGTGCGCAGCGAAGCTCTGAATCTAATCTGCGGCAATTACTACATGCCGCCGGGACACGGCGCATCGGTGGTACGTACGATACTCGAGAGCGAAGAACTGGGGCAGATGTGGCGTAAGGAACTGGAGAAAGCACGTCACCGCATTTCCAAATGCCGCAAACTGTTGTCTGATTCTCTTAACGGTACCACCGCGTGGCACTATAACTTCCTCAACCACCAGCGCGGCATGTTCAGTTATCTTGGCCTGAACGAGGCTCAGTTATCAGCACTGCGTGAAAATTATTCGCTCTACGTCGGTACGGGTGGACGCATCAATGTCGCGGGTATCAACGAGAAAAACGTGGAAAGGATTTGCGAAGCGCTAAAAGCGGTACAGAGATAGTATGTGGGACAGGGATTACATCCCTGTCACCTCTTTCACGAACGGAATGGTCACTTTACGCTTGGCGCTGAGTGATGCCTGATCCAACTTATCCAGCAGGTCATACAGGTCTTTCATATCGTGGCTGGTATGGGAGAACAGGTACTTCACTACGTCCTCTGCCAGATCAATGCCACGGGATGCAGCGCGTCGCACAAATACATCACGTTTATATTCTTCTGCGAGCGGATGGATCTGCGAGGTAATACCCCAGGTCATACGAGACAGCAGATCGGGCAGTTGAACACCCAGCTTCTGCGGTGCGGCATTTGCCGCCATCACCAGGCAGTTATTCTCCTGACGCATGCGGTTAAAGAAGTGGAACAGCCCCTCTTCCCACTTTGCATCACCGATAACCTTTTGCACGTTATCCAGACAAACCAGATCCAGGCGTTCCATCCCTGCCAGAACAGCCGGCCCCATTAGCTCCAGTTCATCCAGCGGCAGGTACGCCGCGCTGCGCTTCATGTCCTGTGCCTGGTAGTAGCACGCCTGCAACAGGTGTGTGCAGCCCACCCCTTCATCGCCCCAGATGTAGAGGAATTGTTCCCCATCGCCACCGGCGGCGGCTTTCAGCGTCGCACACGCAAGCTCATTGCCCTGCGGGCCAAAGTTCTCGAAGCGCGTGTCATCGCGCAGGCTAACGCTGAGAGGAATCTGAAACGGAATATGACTGTTCATTTAAGAGATCGAACTATCCTCGGGCTCATCATGGGCATAAAGACTGCTTCCTTTATAACCTTCATGCAGGTGGCGTAGCAACACCATAATCACTGCGGCTACCGGCAATGCCAGCAACACGCCCACAAACCCAAATAACTGGCCCCCTGCCATGATGGCAAAGATGACCGCAACCGGATGCAAACCTATTTTATCACCAACCAGCAGCGGGGTAAGCAACATCCCTTCCAGCATCTGTCCGATGCCAAAAACCAGAGCCACCCATAAGAGGACGGTCGGATCGTTAAACTGGATAAGGGCGGCTATCAGCGCTGCCGCGATACCGATAATAAATCCCATATAGGGAACGATACTCGCAAGGCCCGCCAGCATACCAATAAGCAGCGCGAGATCAAGCCCTACGATCCATAGGCCTATTGCATATACCACCCCAAGGGCAAACATCACCAGTAATTGGCCCTTCATAAAGGCACCAAGTACCTCGTCACACTCTCTTGCCCAAAGCGAAACACGGGGCTCGACGTTGCGCGGCAGCAGACGCTGGATCTTATCCATCATCACATCCCAGTCGCGCAGCAGATAAAAGGTCACAACCGGGATCAACACCATATTGGCCGCCCAGCCCGCAAGTGCCAGTCCGGAACGGGTAATACCCGCTGCGATCTGCGCCATGATGTCACCGGTCTTCTGCCAGTCTTTCAGGATCAGTTGCTTCAGCATGTTCAGATCAAAGGCGTTTGGATCAATGCCCATGTTGACCTGTAACCATGGCAGGAAACGCGCTTCGACCAGATGGAAGACTTGAGGGATCTGCTGCACCAACACCTGGATCTGGCGACCGAGGTTAGGCAGGAACAACAGAAAGATCATGGTCATCACGACCGTCAGAAATGCAAAGACGATCACAACGGCGGTGGTACGGGAGCAACCCCATGCTTCAAGCCGATCGGCCATTGGATCGGTCAGGTAGGCCAGCAGTGCACCTGCCAGAAACGGCGTTAGGATAGGCGCCAACAGATAAACACCGCCGCACAGTATCAGTGTTACAACAAGCAAAAACCAGCGTTGCGATCCGGTCAGCATGATCTGTTATCTCAGCCAGCGATAGTTTAGGGTCAACCCGGTCAGATCTTCGCCAGTGGTTTCTGCCGGCACCAGCTGCGGCTGCAGGCTCAGGAGCTGCTCGAGCTGCTCCAGATTGCCGTCCAGCTCAATCGACAACTGCAATGTGTTCTGCTGCATCGCCACCGTGTGCACCGAAGTCACCGCTGGCAATGAGCGCATGTAATCAACAATATCAATATAGTCTGACAGGGTGTTTACGTTACTGATACGTACTTCCAAACCTTCCAGGCGATAGCTGTAACCGCTGCTGGTCAATGCGGAAAACAGTTTATCGGCAGTCTGATCGATCACCTCGGGCAGCTCGCGATTGATGGCGCCGGACCCGGAAAAACGCTGCGTGTTTTCACCGCTGATCAGCAACCACTGGTAACTCCAGTTGCCGGATGATATCTGAATCAGACGTCCTGCCAGGATCGCATCCGCCTTGTAGCGGGCAGAAGCGTCCGAGATAGAGGACTCAAACAATCCCCACAAATCACTGACCGGCAGTGTGCGCTGATCCGCCAGATCAAGCAGCGGCAGACGCAGCGGTAAACCACGCTTGGCAGCGGCCGCTCTGACCTTGTCGTAAATGTAACCGTCGGGTGACAGGTAATCACGCTGCCCCTGCTGCTGAGCGGCCAGCCAGACCACCAATGAAGGACGTACCGCCCCCAGTGGCTTTTCGCCCGCCGATGCCAGCAGGTTATCCACAGCGACCTGGTCAAAATCCAGTTTCAGGACATAGGCGATTTGAGCCTGACCATTGGCTTCAACTGCCCGTTGCGCGGCCCGGTAACCAAACTGCTGCAACATCTGTTTGGCATTGCGCGTGCCTTCCAGAATGATCGGCTGCGAGAGAATATCGCGATTGCCGGCTACCTTGACCAGCACATCCTGCAGCCCCTGACGCACCAGCTTGGTGGATGGTTCGCCGTATTGCTGGGCAACCAGCTGCTCGCTACTGTAAAGATCTTCCGCTACACCAGCCGTGGCAAACGGACTGATCAGGAGCAGAACGGAGAGGAAAACGACACGAATACTATCCATGAATCGGCTCAAATCACGCGAATCGACTAATTTCGGCCCTAAACTTTATCACAACATGGCTCGGCTACCATCAAGCTGATAGAATACACGCGAAAATTTATCTCCAATTGTCCTCACGTAGGTGAAAGGTTTACTACTCCATGTCTACCGGTTCTGACAACACTTCTCTGAGCTATAAAGATGCTGGCGTTGATATCGACGCTGGTAACGCCCTGGTTGACCGTATTAAGGGTGTGGCTAAAAGCACTGCACGTCCTGAAGTTATGGGCGGTCTGGGTGGTTTTGGCGCACTGTGCCGTATCCCACAGGGTTACAACAAGCCAGTACTGGTTTCCGGTACTGACGGCGTAGGAACCAAGCTTCGCCTGGCGATGGATCTTAAGAAACACGACACTATCGGTATCGACCTGGTAGCAATGTGTGTAAACGATCTGGTTGTAGCGGGTGCTGAGCCACTGTTCTTCCTGGACTACTACGCAACTGGCGCACTGAACGTTGATACTGCAGCAGACGTTGTTACCGGTATCGGCAAAGGCTGTGAACTGGCAGGTGCGGCACTGGTAGGCGGCGAAACCGCTGAAATGCCAGGCATGTACGAAGGCGAAGATTACGACCTGGCTGGTTTCTGTACCGGTGTTGTAGAAGAAGACGAGATCATCGACGGCTCCAAGGTTAAAGTCGGCGATACGCTGATCGGTCTGGCATCTTCCGGTCCTCACTCCAACGGTTACTCCCTGATCCGCAAGATCATCGAAGTACGTGGTGCTGACCTGAACGAAACCATCGACGGTAAGCCTCTAGCTGACGCCCTGATGGAGCCAACCCGTATCTACGTTAAATCCCTGCTGAAGCTGATCAAAGAGAGCCAGGTTAACGCCCTGTCTCACATCACTGGCGGCGGTCTGCTGGAAAACATCCCTCGTGTACTGCCTGCAAGCGCTAAAGCAGTTATCGATCTGAACTCCTGGGAACTGCCAGCCGTGTTCCAGTGGCTGCAGGCACAGGGCAACGTTGAAACCACCGAAATGTACCGCACTTTCAACTGTGGCGTGGGCATGGTGATCTGTGTTCCTGCAGAAGAAGCGGACAACGCCCTGAACGTGTTGAAAGCCGCGGGCGAAGACGCTTGGGTAATCGGTTCTATCGAAAACGCAGCTGACGGCGAAGAGCAGGTAGAACTGCGCGGCACGGAGGCGTAATTCATGCCAAAGCGGATCGTTGTCCTGATCTCCGGCAGCGGCTCCAACCTTCAGGCAATCATCGACGCGACCCAGAGCGGTCGCATCGATGGTGAAGTGGCAGCAGTTCTGAGCAACAAGGCCGGTGTATTCGGCCTTGAGCGCGCAGCTAATGCCAACATCCCAACTGAAGTACTGGACCACAAAGCCTTTGATTCCCGCGAGAGCTTTGATGCAGCGATGATGGAGCTGATCGACAGCTACAATGCGGATCTGGTTGTACTGGCGGGCTTCATGCGCATCCTGACACCGGAATTTGTACGCCACTACGAAGGTCGGATGCTCAACATCCACCCTTCCCTTCTACCGAAATACAAAGGCCTGAACACCCATCAGCGTGCGCTGGATGCGGGTGATCAGGAACACGGCTGCACGGTCCACTTCGTAACCGAAGAACTGGACGGCGGCCCATCACTTGTTCAGGGACGAGTAAGCATCGAACTGGATGATACAAGTGACAGCCTGCAGCAAAAGGTGCACGTGCGCGAACACCAGATCTACCCTCTGGCGGTAGAATGGTTCTGCGCAGAGCGTGTAAGTTGGACTCCGGAAGGCGTAATCTTCGACGGCCAGCCAGCCCCTGCTGAAGGCATTCAGTTCCAGCCGTAATGGCATCATAGAGATAAGGATTACACCATGAGAAAGACGATCACCCACCTGTGCACAGCCACACTGGCAACTGCGATCATCTTTAGCCCTGCAACCTACGCTGCAGACTCAGGTGCAATCAAAGCCTTCCAGGCCACCTACACTGTGGTTTCGGAAGGCTCTGTCTCACTGAAAGGCGAAAGCACGCGCAGCCTCAGTCAAAACGAACAGCAGCAATGGCTGCTGCAGTCGCAGGCATCGGCATTTTTCGCCAGCATTAAAGAGTCCAGTCTGTTCTCTGTTGATCAAAACCAGATCACACCTCACCAGTACACCTACAATCGCAAGGTTCTCGGCAAAACTCGCAAGGCTAACCTGAGCTTTGACTGGCAAAACCAGACCGTGACCAACGATGTAGAAAACAAACCCTGGAAAATGGAGATTCAACCAGGCGTACTGGATAAGCTGAGCTACCAACTGCAACTGCAGGCTGATGTAGCTGCAGGTAAAAAAGAGTTTACCTACGCAGTTGCCGATGGCGGCCGACTCAAAACCTATAGTTTTGCCGTGGCCGGTGAAGAGACCATTGAAACTCCGGCAGGCAATTTCAAATCGATTCGAGTTGAGCGGGTTTACAAAGACAACAAGGATAGCCAGACACTAATCTGGTTTGCTCCTGCACTGGATTTCCAGTTGGTAAAACTGTTCCGTCAGGAGAAAAAGGATAAAACCTATTCCCTTCTCCTCAAGAAAAACGACAGCTAACACACCGCCAGAACACGGCCCGGGCGACACACCCCACCCGTCGCCCAGCACACGCTCTCCTGCACTTTTCATTCTGTACAACATCAGACAAAGCCGGGCTAATCCAGACCAGAAAAACTCTGTGGATAAACAGTGCTCATACGCAAAAAATCACTCTAAGACAGAGTTATTCACACGCTAAGATAAATATTTTGAAGGTAATTTCGCCCTGAACAAGAGCAGAAGAAATGGCGTCCCATAGGGGGTTCGAACCCCTGTTACCGCCGTGAAAGGGCGGTGTCCTAGGCCACTAGACGAATGGGACGCATAGGACTCTTTCGAGCTTTGATGCTTCAGCTTTCAAATAACTTACTTATAAATCAGCAAGTTATTCAAATCCGAGCTAGTTGCCAGCTCGTCTCCCGAAGACGGGGCGTATAATACCCCAGGCAGATTTTACGTCAACACTTTTTTCATATTTTTGACATCGTTCTGCGAATTATTCGAGGACAGCGACAGATTTAACCTGTACCCATACCTGCTTCCCCACCACCAGTTGCAGCTTATCCACAGAACGCGCCGTAAGCCGGGCAAGAACCTTTGTCTCACCTGCAGTAAGCCTTACCATCACAACACCTGGGCGACCTCGCTCAGCCAGCTCAGTCACCATTGCCGGTATAAGGTTCAACATACTCTGATCTTCGTGCTTATCCAGTGCTATGCTCACGTCACGTGCAAGCACTCGAAGACGCAAGCGACTGCCAATCTCCAACCCCTCTTCCGGCAACCATAAACTGCCACCGTCAAACTCCGCACGACTCAGATGCCAACGCGTATCACGCTCTGCGATACGCGCCCGAATCACCACACCTGCCTCTTCACCCACAAACACCGGAAGATCAATACGCGATAAGGTATCACTCAACGATCCGGATGCTACAACCCTACCCTGCTCAAGCACCACCAGATGATCCGCCAACCGTGCTACTTCATCCGGTGAATGGGTTACGTACAGGATAGGGATCGACAACATCTCATGCAGCCGCTCAAGATAGGGGAGAATCTCCTGCTTGCTACGATGATCAAGCGCGGACAGCGGTTCATCCATCAAGAGTACCCGAGGACTGGTCAGCAATGCACGAGCAATAGCCACACGCTGTCGCTCTCCGCCGGACAGTTTGTCAGGCATTCGATCCAGCATCATCTCAAGCCCCAACCATTGAACCGCCTCATCAAAACTGATCTGGCGTACCTCTGGCGGGATGCGCTTATAACCGTATTCCAGATTTCGTTTTACACTGAGATGGGGGAAAAGACTGGCCTCCTGAAACACGTAGGCCAGTGGGCGCTGGTGCACAGGCTGAAAATACCCGGCGTGCTGCCAACACTCGCCACCCACATTGAGATCGCCCTCCGCCTTGTGCAGACCGGCAATACAGCGCAACAGAGTTGTCTTACCCGATCCGGAATGCCCAAATAGCGCCGTAACACCTTTTGCTGGGAGTGACAGGTCCACGTCCAATGTAAATCCACCCAGGATCGCCTTGAATTTGGCCTCGATGGTTTGCGCCCCTCCCACGGATCCCTGCATCAGCGCACACTCCTGTTCAGGCGACCGTTGACCATGTACAACACCAGTAGAACTGCAAAAGAGAACAGCAACATACCACCTGCCAGCAGGTGCGCCTGGTCATACTCAAGTGTTTCCACATGATCGTAGATTGCAACCGATAGTACCTTGGTTTCCCCCGGGATATTGCCGCCAATCATCAGTACAACACCAAACTCACCCACCGTATGCGCAAACGCCAACACCGCGGCGGTCATAAAGCCCGGCCGCGCCAGAGGCACCGCAACCGTCAAGAATCGATCCCAAGGGGAGGCACGCAATGTAGCAGCGACCTCCAGCATACGAACACCCTGCGCTTCAAACGCATTCTGTAGCGGCTGAACAACAAACGGCAGGGAATAAAACACCGAGGCCACCACCAGACCGGCGAAGGTAAACGGCAACGTGCCCAATCCAAGCGCTTGGGTAATCTCACCTACCATACCCTGGGGACCCAGCAGCAACAGGAGATAGAATCCAAGTACCGTTGGTGGCAGCACCAAAGGCAGCGCAACTACCGCAGCAACCGGTTGTTTAAGCCAATGTGTAGTGCGGGCCAGCCACCAGGCAATCGGCGTACCCACAAACATCAAGGTAAATGTGGTAATCCCTGCCAGCTTTAACGTGAGCCAAACCGGCTGCCAGTCAAATTCCAACACCTACTCCTTAGCGATTCTTTCAAAGACACCGTAACCCGCACTCTGAATCACAGCACGAGCTTTATCTGATTTCAAAAACGACACAAATGCGTGCGCAGCAGGATTTTCCTTTCCACGCGTGAGCAACACCGCCTGCTGCTCTATTGACGCAATCTGCTGCTCAGACGGCTCCCAAAGACTTCCTGTACCACTTTGCCAGCTTTTAATCTGGGCCAAGGCAACAAAACCGAGCTGGGCATTGCCGGTCGCAACAAACTGGAAGGTCTGAGCAATGGAATCTCCGCGCACGACCTTTTTCTTTATCGGTTGCCACAACCCCTGCGCTTGCAAGTATTGAAGTGCGGCCTGACCATAGGGTGCGGTTTTAGGATTGGCGATAGCTAAACGCGCAAATGATCCAGCAGCCAGAAATTCCGGCCCGGTTCTCTGATCAAACAGGTCAGGATCTGCACTCCAGAGCACCAGCTTGCCCTTGGCATAGGTGAAATCAGTGCCCTTCACGGCCAACCCTTCCTTTATTGCACGCTGCGGGCGCGCCACATCTGCCGAAAGAAAAACCTCGTAGGGTGCTCCATGCTGAATCTGCGCATAGAGCTTACCGGTAGAGCCGTAACTCAGTTTTACCCGATGCCCCGTTTGTTGCTCGAACAGAGGCACCAACTCGCGAGCCACGCCGGTAAAGTTCGCCGCAACCGCCACCGTCACACGTCCAGCAAATACCGAAGTTGCATTCAGCAAACCCGAAAGCGCCAAGATGATAATTACTGCCCGTAACACACAGCACCTCTATGTTGATTCAATATTGACCACTATACGTACACTTTATCGCTATATCCAGATGAATATAGCGTTAGCCATACCACCCCCTAGACGAGAACAGTTTTCAGTCTAAGTGAATATCCTGAGCAACAAACTGACTGATTTGCTGCATCTCCTCGGACACTTGCAGTTTTTCCTCCAACTGGTGGTACAGGGACAATACCTGCTGCCCCATCTCAGAAACACCCGCGCCACCACCGCCTTTGCCGCCCTGCGCGGTCTCTACCAATGGGGAAGCAAAACAGCGGTTCATCGTTTCCACCAACAACCACGCACGTCGGTAGCTCATACCCATTCTGCGTGCGGCGGCGGAGATCGAACCGGTCTCCTCAATCAGCTCTAACAACTCGACCTTACCCGGCCCAAGAGCGATATCTTCACCCAACTGCAAACGAATACGCGCATTTAGTTCTGGCAATTTACCGTCAGATTCTGCGGAAAGACTCATACTGACCACGCACGACTCAAGTAGACAAAATTAAGTTCAGAAAGAGATAACAGGATACATCCAAAGACACTTAACAGTCTTGATATAGGATATAAACAAAGGAGAATAGGAGTAGATAGGAAGGATTGGTGGAGCCTAGCGGGATCGAACCGCTGACCTCAACACTGCCAGTGTTGCGCTCTCCCAGCTGAGCTAAGGCCCCGTCTCAAAACGTGCGCGTATCTTACTCACGCACCCTATGGGTGTCAACATCAAGATAGGAAATAATTCAGATAAACAATAACTTACAGACGGATGGGAATCCCCCACCCGTCTGCCACCCGATCACTGATCCGCTACTGCCGCAGCGATAGCAGCCACCATGGACTGATAGTCTTTTTCCATTTTCTTCAGTTTCTTTTTGCCTGGCGCACCAAGAACCTCAACCGCATGACGAACACGGGAACGGCTCATATCAGGCCCCAGCAGCGCCATGGTATCCAGTACAGAAATCGTCGATGTGGTACCAGCAATGGCCATGAAGAATGGGGACAGGAAGTCACGGATCTTCACGTCCATCTGACGCGCCAGCCCGAACAGAGCCTCTTCGATACTTTCTTTTGACCAGTGACGGACAGATTCAAGCTGCCACAGCCCATACTGCAGGATCTCGACTGTTTTATCCTGATCCAATGTCTTATGAGCAAAATCATCCACTGTCAGCGGAGTCATCCCAGCGAGAAAATGCCCGGCCAGAGGTGCAACATCAGAGAAGACTTCAACACGGGGCTGAATATGAGGAATCACGGGCAGTGTCCGCTCAGGGCGAAGTCCCCAGGCCGCAAACTTCTCAGCAAACGCTTCCGGCGAAAGTTCACGCAACCACAGACTGTTCAGCCAGCGTAGCTTCTCAACATCAAACACCGGGCCACCAAGTGATACGCGCTGAATATCGAAATGCTCAAACATCTCGTTGCGGGAGAATTTCTCGCGCTCGTCCGGCATGGACCACCCCATGCGCCCGAGATAGTTCAGCAGCGCTTCTGGCATAAAGCCCATGCGCTCATAGAACATGATCGAGGTCGGGTTCTTACGCTTACTGAGCTTACTCTTGTCAGGATTACGCAGAAGCGGCATATGACAGAGCTTCGGCATTTCCCAACCAAAGTATTCATACAGCAACTTATGCTTAGGCGCAGAGCTGATCCACTCTTCACCGCGGATGACGTGGGTAATCTCCATCAGGTGATCATCAACCACGTTCGCCAGATGATACGTTGGCATACCATCAGACTTCAGAAGAATCTGCGCATCGACCTGAGACCAGTCCAGCTCGATATCGCCACGTAGCATGTCCTGGACAACACAGGTCCCCTCTTCTGGCACCTTCATCCGGACAACATAAGGAGCACCAGCAGCTTCGCGGCTGGCAACCTCATCTGCTGGCAGCTCGAGATCAGAGACCTTAAGCGCCGTCTGATGTCCGCTTTCCTGTTTCTGCAGGCGCAGTGCATCGAGTTCTTCTGCTGTGCGGTAGCACTTAAACGCAAACCCCTTATCCAGAAGTTGCTGCACATGCTCCTCGTAGATCGCACGACGCTCACTCTGGCGATAAGGCCCATGCTGACCACCGACGTCAGGGCCTTCATCCCACTCGACACCCAGCCAACGCAGGCTATCGAGAATTGCCTGTTCTGATTCAGGGGTGCTTCGTACCTGGTCAGTATCTTCAATACGCAGGAGGAATTGACCACCATGCTGGCGGGCAAAAGCCAGATTGAATAAGGCAATATAGGCGGTGCCTACATGAGGATCGCCGGTCGGCGAAGGCGCTACGCGGGTACGGACAGTCATGATAAGTCTCAGATAAAATCAAACTGCGCCGATTATAGAGAATTCGCAGTTCGAATGCATGACAGAACCGGATTATTCAGACGTGGATAAAAAAGAGGCGGGGCCGCCGGACCCACGCCTTAAAAGGGAACTTCAGGAAGATGCCTGATCAAAACCGAACTGAACGCCAATCCGGGCGGCTTCTTCACCCGCCCGCTTTCTCAGCTCGGCCGGGTCATTTAATACGGAGGACAGTACCCGGTACTGGAGTGACTGTGCTTTTTCTTTCGACATATCCTGATTCACAACACGCGCGGGAATCAGACTGAGAACTGCGTCTGCCAGGGCTTCACGCTGCTGGGGGTCAGTTTCTTTCTGCCACAACTCCAGGCGTTTATTAAACCGGATCAGATTGACCAGACGGAGTAATTCAGTATCAGGGTTTTCATTCTGAGCAGAGACTGAGTTAAGAATCAGCCACTCTGCCGGAGAGACAAATTCAGGACGACCATTCACCGAAGTGAGATCAGTTTCCCGCGACGAATCTTCCCTGGCTGCAGCGAGCGCATCTTTCTGCATGTCAATCAAAGTATCAGGACTCATAACAGACAGTTGTTCTGCGCTGTAGCTTTCCGTTGCTATTGCCACGCTGTTGTCTGTGACACCCTGCCCTGCAACCTTCACCAGATCATCTGATTGCGTAAACAGATAACCACCTGTGATCGCTGCAACGACAGCTACCGAGAGACCGAGTGTTAAAGGCTTAAACATAGACCACCTCTGGGTTGTGATTGTGACGGAAAAATGGCCGGGGAATCCCCCGGCCACTGGCAGCGACTGTTTACAGGCGCTCTGGTGCTGGCGGTACAACGCGGAAGCTGTACTGCTGACCAGGGCCAGCCACAAGGCTGTTAAACAGTGCGGTCATCCAGCCACACTCAAGCTCAGAGAACTCAGTCACACCTTCAAACACGATGCCACCGGCACCGAAATCAGAGATAGGACCCTGATAGTTCAGGTCAAAGGTTGCAGGTTCAATGGTTTTACAGTTGAACGGGATCGGCAGCCAGCTGAAACCAGCGGTGTTGATCAGTACGTTCGCCTGAGTAGAACCGTTGATGGCGAGAATGCCGTCACGGCTCAGCTGAGTAGTCGCTTCAATCTGACCTACTGGCTCAACTGACAGACCGACAGTGAGGTTGATCAGAATTTTCAGCTTGGCGTAGAAGTCCGGAACGTACAGATCACCAACCAAGCTCTCATCAGTGATGTTTGCATCGGCAGTAATCGTTGTATCTTCCGGCAGTTCAACCGTCTGATCCAGTGTTGCCAGGTGCAGTTCTGCATCCAGGTTCCACTCATCCAGAGTCACGATAAAGTCACCGCCACCAGGATTCGCGTTAGACACAGGGTTTGCAGACAGGCTGTAACAGCTGTTACGTGGGTCCTGTCCAGCAAAACGCTCATCCAGCCAGGTCAGAACTGTAGGTGCCGCCTGGAACAGAGTTACGATGTGCTCACTTGGGTATACATCGTAGGTCACTTTGTCGAAGCGACGGCAGTAGTCTTTCTTCAGCTCGACGCTCTGCTCAATCGGAATGAACTCATCCGCAGTACCGTGGTACAACAGCACAGGCACGTCTGCACCTTCACCGCCCAGATTCTGTTCATTGATACGCTGACCTATAGATGGGATCTGCAGCAGCTCATCCAGATCTTTATTACCCACAGTGTAAGAGCTGAGAGACTCGTTCATGTAGTCGAACAGGAACTCAAAAGTACACTTGGTCTTGTAGTCAGCGATCGCGGCTTTACCGTTGGCGCTGGCCAGCTGATCTACCGGGATGTCTGCAGGATACTGCTCAGCCAGACCGATAATACCGCCCAGCAGGAAGGAAGCACCGGTGCTGCCGTTCAGGTAATCAGCCACAACCGGGAAGTCTGCAGGCGTTCCACCAGAAGCGACACCAACCAGATCAAGGTGCGGCGCATATTCGTCGGCAATCTGACCAACCCAGGCTGCCGTCTGACCGCCCTGAGAGAAGCCCCAGACAGCAGAAGGCGCATTCAGGTCGATGCCAGCGTGTGGGATCTGAGACGCAGCGCGGAAAATATCCAGTGCAGCGTGTGCCTGAGACTCACCTGCCAGATAGGTAGGTGTCGCACCCGTGGTGTAACCCTGATAGTCAGTGACCAGTACCGCGTAACCTTTTTCGAGTGCCGCGCGGATGTTGCGGATTTCATAATCCGTACCCGCCTGCAGCTGCATAGATGGCGCACAGCTCTGATCCAGACCATGAGTACCCACGGCATAGCTCAGAGTCGGGCGATCGCCAGCACCTGTCCAGTCAGTGCTAGGCAGCAGAACCGTACCGGTAACAGCGTTCTGAGCACCCAGGGAGTCAGTGGAGCGGTACATAACGTTGTACGCTTTAGCCAGTGCAGCACCCGCACCCAGATTAACTGTCGCGTTGCGGTACCAGATCAGGTCGCCGTTCTGCGTTGTGTTAATGGATGGGACATCGTAGAAATCCATACCGGATGGACCTTCAACAGCCGCCTGTGCTGCCACAGGAGCCATCAGCGCTGCGCTCAGAGCAAGTGCACTGGCCTTCAGTTTGAAGTCAGACATAAGTGATAACCTTTAATCATTATTTTTATTAACGGACGGATGATTCCGAACCTGTTAATTAACATAACGCTGCAGGTTAACGTGGCGCTTGCCCTTCCGGGACAGTGATCGGTTGAATGTGGCCAGGCCTGAAATTCTTTTAACGGCGCTCTCAGGTTCTGGCCTGAATAGACGCCATATATTCTTTCGGGGACATTGATGTCCAACGACGAAACGCTTTCGCAAAGGCCGACGAATCAGCAAATCCCAACAGGTGAGCAAGCTCTGTAATGGAATCCCCTCCGCGTGCAAAATACTCCCGTGCGAACTTCTGGCGCACAAAATCCAGTTCCTGCTGGTATGACGTGCCATCGTCTTTCAGTTTACGGCGCATAGTACGTCCGCTCATTCCCAGCTCGCTGGCAGCACCTTCGAGAGAAGGAAATGCGCCGTAATAACGAATCAGCAACCGTCGCAATCTGAGCGGCAGATACTTCATTGCTTTCGTCGGAATATTTTCAAACAACGACTTTTCAGCCGTCATGGCCATCAGGCGATTGGCCAGGGGAAGTTCATGCTCTGCCAGCATGGATTTACCGATAATTCTCGATTGCGGACAACCAAACTCGACCGGGCATTTAAAATATCGGCGATAGATATGTCCCCACTCGGGCTCTGCGTACGCCAGCTCAACTTTCGTGGGCATCAGATGAGGATCGTTAGCCACCAGATCGCGGAAAATATTATAAAAACTGACCAGATTCAGCTCAACGAAGAAGTGTGTATAGGGCGCCAGAGGAATATTTTCGTCAATACAGAACCAGCCCGTATCACCATCCAGCGTTACACTCATTTCAAGCGGCGGGAACAGTTCGCGGCAAAACCGGACCACTGCCTGCCCGCAATCCCATAGCGTTGGCTGAGTCACCGCTGCCAGGCCAGCCATTCCGTGATGCGACACTGTCATCAGGTTTCCGATAGCCAATCCAACATAGGGCATATCAAGCGCACTCACCACCTGATCTACCAGCTTCAGAACCTGACGGGCAGACACAAACATACCGACCCCATCTTCATCACCGGGATCGATCCCCGCTTTCTGAAGCATAGATTTAGGATCCAGCCCTGTGATGGCAGACATCAGATCATCCGGATTATCCGGAGTGATTCCCGTCCGCTTCGTTAGCCAGTCGGCATCGACTTCAATCGACTTTTTCAGATTAAAGTAGGTCTGGATGTGACCCAGAGGTATGCATTTCGTATCAAGATCCATAACCGGTACCGGACGCTGATTTTTATTTTTGTGCGGCGTACACCCGAGTCATCAGAATACACCTGCAGAAACTTCAACAGCAATGACAATCCGGATAATCCCGGACTGGATGGCCACAAATAACCGAAATTCAGCCGGGACAAACCCCGAAGAAAATAAGGTTGCGTCTAATAAACGGTGTTTTGAGCCAAATCCACTGGCCGGATTTATACATTCAGCACTTAAGACGGGTTTATTATCCGTACACAGGTCT
>NZ_CAXRBQ010000083.1:0-36055 GCF_964228735.1 Pontibacterium sp.
A
Source organism: Pontibacterium sp. (assembly GCF_964228735.1). Lineage (GTDB taxonomy): Bacteria > Pseudomonadota > Gammaproteobacteria > Pseudomonadales > Balneatricaceae > Pontibacterium. The sequence continues at coordinate 2 of NZ_CAXRBQ010000083.1, forward strand.
GGCTCTCAATGTCAGCAATTGCTTGGTGCCATTGGCGCACCTGCTGAGCCTGTTGTAACCAGGCTTTTGGGGTGCGCAGTCTTTCACACATTGAAGCGATCAGTCTCAGCGCTTCATCGTCAGGCAACTGTGTTGTCGCCACGGTCATCAGACAGCTGAATACGTTTTGCCCGAAGTGCTCGGTTCGCTGCAATCGATTCAGTACGCTGCGTGCTTGCTGCTCGCTGTCGATCAGCTGTAGCCACTCCGGAAACAAAACCAGCAGGGCCTGACAGCGATTCAGTAACTCGATATAGGCGAACGGGGTTTCTTCAGCCAGGGCGCGTTCGGTTTCCTTCCATACGCGTTCGGCGGTCAGATGGATCAGCTCATCGCTTGTGGATAACTGAATCATCAGTTCCACTGTTTCGTCAGCAATGCTAAAACCGAGGTGTGCATAACGGGCATAAAAACGCGCCACACGCAGTACACGTAATGGATCTTCCGCAAATGCCGGAGAGACGTGTCGCAGAATACGGTTATTCAGATCCTGCTGACCGTTGTAGGGGTCTATGATTTCGCCGTTGTCGGCTTGTGCCATTGCGTTGATGGTCAGGTCCCGGCGGACCAGATCTTCTGCGAGGCTGACATCGGGGGAGGCAAAGTACTGAAAGCCGGTATAGCCCTTGCCGGATTTACGCTCTGTGCGGGCCAGAGCATATTCCTCACCGGTTTTCGGGTGGATAAAGACCGGGAAGTCCTTACCCACTGGCTGAAATCCTTGTTCCAGCATTTCGTCCACAGTGGCACCGACAACCACCCAGTCCTTATCGTAGACTGGGTAATTGAGCAGCTGATCGCGGACGGCGCCGCCAACAAGGTAGATCTGCATCTTAGCGTTCACACCTGTCCGGATAATCGATGCGCCAGGACTCATAGCCGCCGTTTACGCTGTACACTTCATCAAATCCCTGGTGGGCCAGGAACTGGGCGGCAGACTGGCTGGAGATGCCGTGATAGCAGCAAACCAGCAGGGGCTTGTCCATATCGGCATCACGCAGGAAGTCCTGCAGATTGTCGTTGTTGACGTTGACCGCGCTTGGCATATGACCTGCGGCAAAGCTCTGCTCGTCGCGAATATCGGCTACGGTGGCGTCGTTGTCCAGCAGCTCCAGCGCTTGGGCTGTGGATATACAGCTGTATTGCTCCATGATCGGCTACCTGTGGAGTTGGGTTGTATCGTTATGTTTCTGACCGGCGCAGTACTGCGCAGTCACAGCTAAAGCGGGTGCGATCTTCGAGCCGCATTGCCGTTAGCTGATTGCCCCAGACACAGCCCGTGTCCAGCGCAAATACGTTGTCATGTTCTGCGTACCCTTCCAGTGCCGCCCAGTGGCCAAACAGGATCGGCAGGCTGGTGGCCTTGCGGGGTTGCGAAAACCAGGGCTTATAGCCTTCTGGTTGTGTATCAAGGCTACCCTTGGTTTTTAACTCCAGTGTGCCTTTTTTGTCGCAGAAGCGCATCCGGGTGAGGTAGTTGGTGATCACGCGTAGGCGATCCCAACCCTCCAGCTCTTTATGCCAGCGGTCAGGTTGGTTGCCGTACATGTTTTCAAAGAACAGCTCGGCATCATCGCCTCGCAGTACCTCTTCCACTTCTGCTGCGCGTTTGCGGGCATATTTTAGGGACCAGTCTGGCGGAATACCCGCGTGAGCCATGGCATAACCCAATGTTTCATCCACCACGAGTAAGGGGTGCTGCCGAAGCCAGTCCATCAGTTCATCACGATCCGGGGCGTCCAGAATCTCCTGCAGGGTGTCGCTGCGGCGCTGGTGAGTCTTACCGTAATGAACCGCAAGTAGGTGCAGGTCATGGTTGCCCAGTACAGCGATGACACGTGGACCCAGAGATTTCAGAAAGCGCAGGGTCTCCAAAGATTTTGGGCCGCGATTGACCAGATCGCCCGCAATCCAGAGCGAATCTTGCTCACTGAAGTTGATCTTCTCCAGTAGCTGCATGAGTTGATCATAGCAGCCCTGAATATCACCCAAGGCGTAGGTGGACATTACAAACGGGTCTCCTGACGGGGTTGGCTGGAGGCGAGATATTAGCAGATGGTGAACGGGACCTGCAGGCCCCGTTGCGAAAAGGTATAGAGCGGATCAGTGCAGGGCGTTCGGTGTAGCCAGTGTGAAAGGCTGTATCGGTGCGTTGAACACGTTGCCATCATCACTGCGCATTTCGTAGTGACCCTGCATGCTACCAACACTGGTCGCCAGCACTGTGCCGCTGGTGTAGCTGTAGCTTGCTTCCGGTGCGATGATCGGCTGTTCGCCGACAACACCTTCACCTTCAACCTCCTGGGAGTGCTCATTGCCATCAATGATCAGCCAGCGGCGGCTCAACAGCTGAACCGGCTGGTCCAGTTTGTTGGTGATGGTGATGTGATAGGAGAACACATAGCGCTTGCTGTCAGGATCTGACTGCTCGGCGAGGTAGTTGGTTTCTACCTGGATATTGATGTTCTCTTCCGGATTCTGGATCTGCATAGACTGTGACTAACCGTTCTGATTCTTTTGTTCGTAGAGGTAATCGGCGACCCGAACGAATTGTTCCAGTGTGATACGCTCAGGGCGTTCGCCTGGATTGATCTCCAGTGCCTCCAGGGTCTCTGCGCTAACTAATCCTTTCAGATTGTTGCGCAGTGTCTTGCGTCGCATGGTGAAGGCTGTACGCACTACATTCTGCAAGATTTCGACGTTTTTCGCCTCGTAAGGCAGTGTCTCATAAGGTGTCAGGCGAATGATAGCGGAATCAACTTTTGGCGCCGGATCAAACGCACCCGGTGGAACGACAAACAATGGTTCCACCTGGCAGTAGTACTGGGTCATGATGCCCAGTCGGCCGTAGTTGTTTTCGCCAGGGCCTGCTGCCATGCGATCTACCACCTCTTTCTGCAGCATAAAGTGCATATCCTGAATCACACCTGCGTGGCTTAGCAGGTGGAAGATCAGCTGGGTAGAGATGTTGTAGGGCAGGTTGCCCACGACGCGTAGGGGGCGTTCGTCTTCTTGCAGTGAGGCGAAGTCAAACTTCATCGCATCCGTTTCGAAGATGCGGAATTGATCGCCATATCGGAAGAACTTGGTACGTAGGATCGGCGGCAGGTCGCGGTCCAGCTCGATCGCGTCCAGTGCGCCAGCCTCGGCAAGCAGCTCTTCCGTCAGTGCCCCCAATCCTGGTCCAATCTCTACCAGATGGTCTGACTCGTGAGGCGCAATCGAACGGATGATACGGCGGATGATGCCGTGATCATGCAGGAAGTTTTGCCCGAAGCGCTTGCGGGCTTTATGCATTGCAGGTTTTTTGCTCATGGAAATCAGTTGGTAGATTGACGGTGTGCTGCCATCTCAGCAGCGTAGTCGATGGCGGTCAACAGACTGCCGCTATCGGCCTGTCCGGTACCGGCCAGGTCCAGTGCAGTGCCGTGGTCCACGGAAGTCCGGATAATTGGCATGCCCAGTGTAACATTAACAGCGCGCCCGAAGCCCTTGTATTTGAGGACAGGAAGTCCCTGATCATGGTACATCGCCAGGGCGGCATCTGCTGTTGCCAGATATTTTTCGGTAAACAGTGTATCGGCAGGCAGAGGGCCGGTCAGGTTCATGCCACGCTCACGCAGGGTGTCCAATGTCGGTTCGATCACATTGATCTCTTCCATCCCCAGGTGTCCGCCTTCACCGGCATGTGGGTTTAGGCCAGTAACTAGGATATGTGGATCACTTAAGCCGAATGATGTCTTAAGATCCTGGTGCAGTACTTCAATCACTTCCGTCAGCAGTTCAGGGGTGATCGCATCAGATATATCCCGTAGCGGCAGGTGGGTGGTGACCAGTGCTACACGCAAACCTTCGGTGGCAAGCATCATCACCACTTTTGAGGTGTGCGTGAGCTCCTCCAGGAATTCGGTGTGGCCGCTAAACGGAATACCGGCATCGTTGATGATGCCTTTGTGTACCGGTGCAGTTACCAGGCCGTGAAATGTACCATCCAGGCATCCTTCAGCAGCAATGCGTAGTGTTTCCAGTACGTATTGGCTGTTCGCGCTGTTGAGTTCTCCTGTAACTGAAGGTGTATTCAGGGTGACAGGATAGACTGTAAGCGTACCTGCTGGGGTTGATTTTGCGGGTTGCTTAGCGTCAAAGCGGCGAATTGTCAGCGGTAACTGGAGCTGTTTTGCGCGCTGTTCCAGAAGGTTCGGATCCGCGATAACAACCAGCTCATGTGGGTGGCCTTGCTGGGCGATCTGAATACAGAGATCAGGGCCAATGCCCGCAGGTTCCCCTGCGGTCACGGCCAGTCGGAGGGTGGTCAATTGTCTGAACCCTTACTCTTTAATTTCGATGTAAGCCTGGGAGTGCAACTCGCGCAGCCAGTTTTCAAGCTCTTCGTTGAAGCGGCGTTTGCGAATGGAGTTGCGGGCCTGGTTTTCAATGACCTTTTCTCCAACATCCTGAGTGCGGCGATCTTCTACCTGCAAAATGTGCCAGCCGAACTGGGTACGGAATGGCTCAGACAGTTCGCCAATTGGAGTTGCATTCATGGTCTGCTCGAACTCCGGTACCATTTGACCATCCTGGGTCCAGCCCAGGCTGCCGCCTTCGGAGCCGCTGCCCGGATCATCACTGTATTCGCGCGCTAACTGGGCAAAGTCCTCGCCCTGACGTAGACGTTCTGCCAGCTCATAGATCTTCAGGCGGCTCTGTTCCGCATTTCGAATCTCGGTTGGCTTCAGCAGAATGTGGCGAACCTTGGTTTGCTCAATCAGAACCGTTTCACCACCACGCTTGTCGTTTACCTTCAGGATATGAAAGCCACCAGGTGTGCGGATCGGCTGGGTGATGGCACCAATCGACTGGTTTTTTAGCGCGTTGCTTAGCTGAACGGGTAGTTCATTGATCTTTCGCCAGCCCAGCTCGCCACCCTTCAGGGCGTTAGGCGCATTGGAGAAACTGATTGCCACCTGGGCAAAGTCGGCACCGGCTTTCAGGTCCTCATGGAGTTTTGCTGCTTTTTGCTGAGCGTCCTGAATCATGGCCGGAGTTGCCTGGGTTGGCACGGCCAGCAGAATATTACTCAGGTTGAACTCTGCGTGCGAGTTGGCTTTGCCTTCTTCAGACTCGAGGTAATTGCGCAGGTCCTGTTCGGTTATACGAATACGGCTGTTCACTACGCTACGTTGTACTTGTGTGATAAGTAGTTCGCGACGGATCTGCTCGCGGAAAGTATCAAAGTCCTGACCTTCTGCGATCACCGCTTCACGGAACTGGTCCAGAGTCAGCTTGTTCTGGCGGGCGATGTTTTCCAGCGCCATTGCAAGTTGTCGGTCGGATACACGAATACCACGCTGTTCAGCTAATTGAAGTTGCAGGCTATCGAGGATAAGGCGCTCCAGTACTTGTTTGCGCAGGATGTTGTACTGCGGCATCTGGGTGCTTCGCTGCTGAAGCTGTTCACGCACCAGGCTGATCCGGGTGTTCAGTTCACTCTGCAAAACGATGCCATCGTTAACAATCGCAACGACGCGGTCCAGAGGGATCTCCTGTGCTGAAACAGACAATGAGAGTAGGGTGCCTGCCAGGGTGGCTGCGGCCCGTTTGCCGAGCTTAAAAATCATCTTGCTCATCTCGTTCTTCAAAACCAGTGATATCTTCCAGGAAGCCTACGCTGCTGCTATTGATCGAACCCAGTCCTTTCAGGATAAAGCGCAGGTAGATCCCGTCATCGAATTCGTTATTGTTGGTTGTCAGGTAACGTCGACCGTACAACTGTAGTTTCCAGCAACAGCTTTCGTATTCAACCCCGAGCGTTGTTTCCAGATCTTGTTGTGCTTCCAGATCATGCTGCCAGCGACCAATCGCAGTGAAGCGCTGAGACAGAGGCCAAATAAAGTGGAAATCGGTCTGATCACGCACATCTTCTTCAAAGCGGTAGCTGAAATACAGACGTTGGTTATTATTGGCCTTGTATTTTAGACGAATGTTAGTCTCTTCAGCGTTAAGGTCGTCGTAGGCTAACACATTGTCTAATGTGATGCGCATTTGAGGGCTGTAGTTCCATGTCGCTTGGGTCGCAATATTGGATTGATTGGCAGTATCTGCGGTTCCACCACTCAGCGTGACATCACGGTCGTCAAAATAAAATGCCTGGCCCACGCTAAAGTTGAAGGACTCGTAACCTGTGTCGTCTAGGAATCGCGTGGTTACACCCAATGAGAGTTGCTGTGCATCACCGATGCGGTCGCGGCCACTGAAACGGTTATAGCGGAACAGGGACAGGTAATCGAAGTCGAGTTGCGTCGTATCGAAGTTAGGTGCATCACTCTGGTCTTTGTCAGGAACATATAAAGCGAACAAGCGAGGCTCGAGGGTTTGAATGCCACCATACTCGCGTTTACGTTCAAAGATCAGGCTGCTGTCGATACTGGCGACAGGGATGCTGTAAGTTGGTGAGTTATCAAGTCCGGAAACTTGGTCTTGCAACTCGTATTGAGTATTCCAGAGACGCAAGCTGGGTGTTATGTAGCCGTAGCTGCGGCTGAAGCGTTCGCTTAATGTTGGTGTGAGATGCACACGGCTGCCAGTAGTTACTGCGTTGCCGGTGAGGCCAGTTGTGTCTCGATCAAAGTAAACGTATTCAGTCAGGTAATCAAGCTGAGTGTTATTCCACTCATGTTGTCCTGCAAGTTGCAACTGTGGAAGTCGGCGATAAGGTGCAGTACCAGAGACCAGAGTTTGATAACTGTGCAAACGAATCAACGCATTCCAGTTATTAGAATGATACGTAACCTCTCCGCGACGGTCTAGGTTAGACTGGCGCTGTACTTCCAGGTTGGTTGTCAGGTCCTCAAAATAGTTTTCATCGCTGACAGCCGTATAATCAATGTACGAACGCCATCTGGCAGCATATGTACCTTGTTGTCTCGCGTTCAACAACCAACGATCATCATTTGCTAGCTCATCATCGGGCAAATAGGATAAGCCCAGAACGGTTTTATTGCGGTTGCTTAGATATCGGAACTCATTTTCTAACATGACTCCGCGTTCACTAATCCAGCGAGGCGTCAGCGTATCATCGTAATTTGGCGCCAAATTAAAGTAGTAAGGTACTGCTAGATCTACACCATCTGACTCGGTGTAACCAATATTTGGATACAAAAATCCGCTCTTACGACGATCATCAATTGGAAAAGTTAATGTTGGTGCGTAGAAAATGGGTACCGACCCTACCTTCAACCTTGCGTGGGTCGCGGTGCCAAAACCGGACTCCTGATCGAGCTCGATTTCGCTGGCACTAAGTTTCCAGTCCTCATTTCCTGGCGGGCAGAAGGTATAGTCACCATCAATCAATGTGATTAAGGTTTCCGAATTACGCTGAATCTCGGCGGCTTGGCCGCGCATGTGGTCCTGGTGAGATACAAACCGTGCGTTCTTGAACTTGCCCCGCTGGGTTTCAAGATTGACCTCAGCTTCCGTGGCTACCACTAGCATGCCAGGTTCGCGATAAACCACATCGTCTTTGAAATAGGCTTCCCGTTTTTCCTGATCCACATCTGCAGTTTCGGCAGAGAGTCGCCGTGATCCTTGGCGTAGGTTTACACCATCGCGCAGTTTGGTAAAGCCGCCCAGCTCGGACTGAGATTTACCCGCATCCAGATAAACTGGGGCATTGGGATCGTTTTCGTCACCTTGAGGTTGAAAGGTAGGTTCCAGGTACATGCCCTGGCAAACCTGATTCTGGCGATGAACCTTTACCCAATCCAGTGTCTTATAGCTGGGTAGTTCTTTGGCGCTGGTCGCCACAGGGCCTTTGACTTCTTCGGTGCGTGAGCTGGTGGTAGTTGTCAGGCCGACGGTTGGCGCCGGTTTTCGAGCACAATCCCAGCTGCCGCTGGCACTTGCTTTACAGTCCCAGATCTCGCCGGATGCATTGGCGAAACTCTGCTGCGGATAAGCAATAGAAGCTACAGCAAGCGCAACAAAGTAAGATAAGGGTTTGATTGAGGGCATATCAACGTGTTCCTTGTGGCTGAATACCGGGCCGCCCGGTTTCTCGCCGACCCCCTGTCGCGTAAGATACGTCAGGCCGTGAATAATAAACATTCGAGCAAATATGTTCTAGAGGATCAGACAGAATGGATCCACGTTTAAGTGAATTGAAGAGCTGGTCGGTAAAGCAATTGGACCAGTTGGGTAATAACCTCACTAACAAATGGCGCTGTGACGTTGTAGCGGGCGATGCCAGTTTTAGACGCTATTTTCGTATTGTGGACGATGAGAGCAGCTGGATTATCGTGGACGCTCCGCCTGAAAAAGAGGATAGCGTGCCGTTTGTTGCCGTTGCTAGGCAGTGGCAGAGCTATGGGGTGAGTGTGCCCGAAGTACTGGCGGAAGATCTGGAACTGGGTTTTATGTTGCTGGAAGATTTTGGCGATGAGCAGTTTCTGCCACGGTTGAATCCAGACAGCGCCGATACGCTCTATCGCAGGGCCTGTGATGAACTGATTAAAATTCAGCGCTGTGAACAACAAGCTGAGCGAGTCTTTCCTCCCTACGACAAAGCCCTGCTGCAGCGGGAAGTAAATCTGTTCCGGGACTGGTTTCTCGGCGAGCTGCTCGTTTTGACAATGGATGATGAGCAGAAAACTCAGCTCGACAACTTGTTTGCTGACCTGATCGAATCCGCCCTTCAGCAGCCCCAAGTGTGTGTGCATCGGGACTTCCATTCCCGCAACCTGATGTTATGTGACGATGGCCGCGTAGGTGTTATCGATTTTCAGGATGCCGTGTGGGGACCGGTTACCTATGATCTGGTGTCTTTGCTGCGTGACTGCTACATCGCCTGGCCGGATACCGATATCGACCGCTGGTTGCAAAGATACTGGCAGTCGCTTGAAGTTGAACGTCCTGAGCTGATCAACGGTACTGACGTTGAACAGTTCCGTATCTGGTTCGACCTGATGGGGATGCAGCGTCATCTGAAAGCAGTGGGTATCTTCGCACGTCTCAAGATTCGTGACGGTAAAGAGGGTTACCTGCAGGACATCCCACGTACCTTAAGCTACCTGATCAATGTGGGTGCGCGTTATCCACAGTTTTCTTCAGTCGTGGCTTGGTTGCGCAGCGATGTTGTACCCGCTATGCGAGCGTCCGGTATCTTCAATGACGATGCGATGCAGAGGTGGTTGACCTGATGCGTGCGATGATTCTGGCTGCCGGGCTTGGAACGCGCATGCGTCCCCTGACACTTGATACACCAAAACCGCTGTTGAAAATTGCCGGCCGGCCAATGATTGAACATCACATCCTGCGCTTGCGTGAGGCTGGTATTACCGAACTTGTGATCAACCATGCCTGGTTGGGTGAGCAGATAGAAAACTATCTGGGGGATGGCAGCCGATTGGGTGTGTAGATCAATTACTCGGCGGAAACAGAACCGCTGGAAACGGCAGGCGGTATCGTCAAGGCGTTGCCGCTGTTGGCACCTGATCAGGAGACTCCGTTCCTGGTGCTGAACGGCGATATCTACTGCGATTATCCTTTCGAACAATTACCTGAACAACTTTCCGAAAATAAAATGGCTCACCTGCTACTTGTCGAGAATCCCGAACACAATCCGGATGGGGACTTTGTGCTGCAAGGGCGGGAGATTGTGACAGAAGCGACAGATAGTAGTGCTAGTCAACTCACCTTCAGTGGCATCAGCGTTTTGTCTCCGCGATTGTTTACGGGAATCCTGCCAGGTGAGAAAGTCCCTCTGGCGCCGTTGTTGCGTCAGGCAATTGCCGATGGTCAGGTGACTGGAGAACGTTATTCCGGTTACTGGGTGGATGTGGGCACTCCACAGCGTTTGGCTGAAGTGGATAAAGTAGTGAGGACTCAACATGGCTTTTGATCCGGAAACGGCGGGTCGCAATCTGGCCGAATCACTTAAACGTTACCGCACAGGCATCCTACTGGGCTGTGTGGTGGGTCTGTTTACAGGTGGTCCTGCCGGTCTGATTATGGGCGGTTTGTTTGGTTACTTTGGAAGCCGCTTCCTGACCGGCGCCGTCAAGGCATTTCACCCCCAACAAGCTTTGTTTCGTGCCACCTTCACGGTGATGGGTAAAGTCGCCAAAGCAGACGGACGCGTGAGCGAGAACGAGATCGCCTTTGCTTCCGCCCTGATGAATCAGATGCGCCTGGCGGGTGAAAAACGCCAAGAAGCAATTGACTACTTCAACGCTGGTAAAGACCCGGAATGTGATATTGGCGAAGTGCTTAAACCGCTGGCTGTATTCCTGCGTAACCGTGCCAATATCCGGATCTTCTTTGTTGAAGTCCAGCTGCAGGCTGCGCTGGCCGATGGAGAGGTCAGTCGTGCTGAGCTTGAGGTGATTCAGCAAGTATGTGCGCACCTGCAGATGACTGAGCAGGAAGTTGAGATGCTGGTGGCCCGGATGCGGGCGCAGCAGTCTTTCCATCAGCAGGGGCAGCATGGATTCAGTGGTGTGCAGAGCGCACAGATGCTGGATGCGGCCTATAAGGTCCTGGGCGTTGAATCCAGCGCCAGCGATTCCGAAGTGAAAAAAGCGTATCGTCGCTTAATGAGTCAGCATCACCCGGATAAGCTGGTTGCCAAAGGGCTGCCGGAAGAGATGGTGCAGATGGCAAAAGAGAAATCCCAGGAGATTCAGGCGGCCTACGAACAGATCCGTCGTGCACGTAAGGTAACCTGACTGAAATCTTTTTGAACCGACCTCTTTCGATCAGATCGGATTAGGTCGGTTGGGAACGGTGCGGCCCGGGCCTTGTTCCGTTTTAGGGCCGTTCTGCACTGTTTCTTCTTCCACTTCAGTATCCTGCAGTGGTTCCAGAATGTGGCGGCGAATAAGGCCGTCCACCTGCTGGCTTAACCAGCGTTCCTGTTTTTCCCAATCCGCGTAACGGGGGCTGAGACGCCGCTGCATATAGTGGCCGAGTTTATTACGGCGAGCCCAGCGTAGGCGCTGTTTGGGGGCTGCTTCAAACACACTGGTGGCTGCAGGCTGTCCCTGGTAGATATCCACAATGGGCACGTTTAGCTCAGGAATCAGGTTCGCCAGCACCGGTGCGACCTCTGCGGTTGGATCTGCCGGATCGATAATGATCAGTCCCAGTGAATCGATATTGTCCTGCTGATCCTTCACAAACTGGCTGGCCCAGACAGCACCACTGCCAACACCAATGACAATGATCCGTTCAGCACCTCTTTGTGTCAGAGCTTGTAGCGCATTACCTGCGAGAAGTTGGATACGTTCTGCATAGGGACGTGTTGGTGTTTGATCTGTTTCAACCGTTGGTGACGGTGGCTCGGGTACAGACTCTGTGGCTATCGGAGGCGTTTCTGAGGCTGTTTCGGGTGTCGTTTCCTCCGTTGCTTCGCCTTCTGTTCCGCCAGTGCCATTCTCTGATAACAGCTGTAGCACCGGCAGCGTACGTTTTGGTGGCTGCAGGGAGGGCGGTGTTGGCAGCTGTACCGAAAGGGTCTGCCAGCCGTGGTCACTCAGGTGCAGCCGAAGAGGGTGCGCATAATCAGGCCAGTCTGCATGGGTCCCTTCGCTGGGAAAAATGATGATGCCGCCCAATGCTTCCGGAATCGATTGCGGGTGATACAGGCCGATGGTCCGATCTTCACTGCTTTCCAGCCAGATGATCTCCGTCTCCGGACTGTTGCCTTTGACCAGCTCCTGTAGTCGGCTCAGATCCGGTGAAGGTTCGGTACGTGGCGGGATAACCAGAGGTTCGCCTGATGCCGCCGGTGTGGCTTCAGAGCCCGCTCCTGCTGTGGTGCCACCATCTGTCGGCGACGATTCGTCCTCCGCCTTTAACGGGGTGGCAAGAATCAGGCTTAACAGCATACAGGTCGGGAAAATTGATCGGCTCATGGGCTTGATTATCAACAAGCTACATCAACGAGGCAAGAAAGCTTTATCCATCGCTTCGCTCAGGTACAATAGCGGCTAATTTTTACTCAGCATTATTTAAGAGACCCATATGTCTGATTTCAAAATCGCCCCATCTATTCTGTCTGCTGACTTCGCTCGTCTGGGTGAGGAGGTTGAAAACGTGCTGGCCGCCGGCGCGGACTACGTGCACTTTGATGTGATGGATAACCACTATGTGCCGAACCTCACAATCGGGCCGATGGTGTGTAAGGCGCTGCGTAACTACGGTATCGAAGCACCGATTGATGTACATCTGATGGTGAAGCCGGTTGACCGTATTATCGGCGATTTTGTAGACGCGGGTGCTTCCATCATCACCTTCCATCCGGAGGCCTCTGAACATATTGATCGCTCCCTGGCAATGATCCGAGAGGGCGGTTGCCAGTCTGGTCTGGTATTTAACCCGGCTACGCCGCTGAGCTACCTGGAATACGTGATGGACAAGGTGGATATGGTGCTGCTGATGTCTGTAAACCCGGGGTTTGGTGGTCAGAAGTTTATCCCGGGTACGCTGGATAAACTGCGTCAGGCGCGCGAAATGATTGAGCGCAGCGGTCGTGATATCCGTCTGGAGATCGACGGTGGTGTAGGTATCGGCAATATTCGCGAGATCGCTGAGGCGGGCGCAGATACCTTTGTGGCAGGTTCTGCGATCTTCAATACCGATGATTACAAGGCAACCATCGATAACATGCGTGCCGAGTTGGCTAAAGTAGGCAGCTGATGCGCGAGCTGTTTAACGGTCAGGACCCAAAACTGGTCCTATTTGACCTGGACGGTACGCTGATCGACAGCGTACCGGATTTGGCTGCCGCCGTAGATGTGATGCTAACTGAACTTGGTCGACCGGTAGCAGGGATTGAGCGGGTGCGTCACTGGGTGGGTAACGGTGCTCAGGTTCTGGTACAGCGAGCCCTGACCGGTGAACAGCATCCTGATACCGAGACAATCGATCCAATCCTGTTTGACAGGGCGTTCAGTCTGTTTATGACGGCCTACGGTAACAGTGCCTCTCATGCCAGTACCCTCTATCCGGGTGTGATGGAATGCCTTGAAGGGCTGCAGGTACGTGGCATCAAGCTGGGTGTTGTGACCAACAAGCCGATCCAGTTTACCCACCCCTTGCTGGAAGAGTTTGGGATAGCGCCGTTCTTCTCTGTGGTGCTGGGCGGTGATAGTCTGCCCCAGAAAAAACCGGCTCCGGAACCGCTGTTGCATGCGATGAAACTGATGGCGTGCACACCACAGGAAACCCTGATGGTGGGCGACTCCAAAAGTGATATTGGTGCTGCCCGGGCGGCGGGTTGCCCGGTTGCAGCCGTACCCTATGGTTACAACCACGGTGAGTCGATCTCCAGCTACAACCCGGATCTGGAAGTGGAACAGTTGGATCAGCTCCTCTGACCGTTTTCGATTTATTCCTTCTGATCGTCAAACAGTATACGGCGAGCGCTGTTGGTTACGGCCAGTACCGCCGGATGTCGGATTCGGCGCTCCAGAGAGATCGCGTAGAAGCGTTCACGAATCTCCTCGATTCGGCCAATGCTTTCCACCGAGAACTGACGTTCAATCTGTGGCTCCAGTACGCTGGGGCCGCAGAACACCCCTTTACCCGCCTGCCCGAAGGTGCCCAGCAACGCATGGTCCACACACTCAACGACAATGTTGGGGCGGATATCGTGTCGATCGCACCATTTCTGCAGGCTCGATCCGATCATAGTGTCACCGGTGGGCATTAGCAGCGGTGCGTCCTGCAGCGAGTTAGGGAAATTCTCACGGTACTGCGCTGCCAGCTCTGGCGCCGCAAACAGCGACATGCTGCAGTCACCCAGCAAGTGGTTGTAGGCGCGGATGTTAAAGCCCGCATCCACCGGGCGGTCGGTGAGTACCATGTCCACCCTGTGGGTCGCCAAATCGGCCAGCAGGGTTTCCATGCTACCTTCACGGCACTCCAGTCGCACCGGCTCATCCAGCTCCAAGGCCGGTTCCAGCAGGCGGTAGGCGGCCAGTTTTGGCAGTACATCTGCAATCCCTACGCTGAATAAACGTACTGGTAGGCCCGGATTGCGCAGTTGCTCCTGCAATGCTTCGCCCATGGAGAAGATCTGCTCGGCGTAGTCCAGTGCCTGTTTACCAGCTTCAGTGAGGATCAGCTTGCGCCCCTCTTTTTGCAGCAGCTCAACACCCAGAGTGTGCTCAAGCTGCTTGAGTTGGCCGGAGATGGTCTGTGGGGTCAGGTTCAGCTTTTCGCAGGCGCGAACGATGGAGCCCTCTTGGGCCACAACCATGAAATAACGTAAGTGCTTGAAATTCAGGTGATGAATCATGATTCGAAAAAACCGAAGTAAAACTGTATTAATTTCGAGTTTTTTTGTTTAAGCGGCTGAGTATACTGGAATCATTAAATGAGTTCTCCCCCCGATAGTCTGGCTGCTGGGACTGAAAATGACAGCAGGCTCTTATCACAATGCTAAAATTATATACCCCGGCTAGCCGGGGTTTTTTTTTAGGAGTGATTATGCAAATTGTGGAACGCTTCCTTAAGCTGGAGTCCGCGAGTGGCATCATGCTGATAGGGGCGATGGGGTTGGCCATGGTGATGGCGAATACCCCCTTGGACTCATACTACCAGGCATTCCTGGACCTGCCGGTCGAGGTGCGGGTGGGGGCATTGCAGCTGGATAAGCCGCTTTTGCTGTGGATAAACGATGGCCTGATGGCGATCTTCTTTATGTTGGTCGGTCTTGAGGTTAAACGGGAGATCCTCGTTGGACGGTTATCCGAACCTAGCAATGTTGTATTGCCCGTTGTTGCCGCTGTAGGCGGTATGCTGGTACCTGCTCTCTGTTTCACTTATTTTAATTGGGGCGATGATGTCGCGATGCGTGGTTGGGCAATACCCACTGCGACGGACATTGCCTTTGCGCTGGGTGTGCTCTCCCTGCTGGGGAGTCGGGTGCCCATCGCCCTCAAGCTCTTTCTAATGACCCTGGCGATCATCGATGACCTTGGGGCCATCCTTATCATTGCCCTGTTCTACACCACCGAGCTGTCAGCTCTTTCTCTGTATATCGCTGAAGTAACAATTGCGCTGTTGTTTATCATGAACCGTATGGGGGTCATGCGCATAGCGGCTTACATGATAGTGGGTGTGGTGCTTTGGATCAGTGTACTGAAGTCAGGGGTGCATGCGACGCTGGCGGGTGTGGTGTTGGCATTCGCAATTCCATTGACCAATCCCGATAAGCCGACCTTTTCGCCGTTAAAATGGTTGGAGCAACAGCTGCATCCCTGGGTCGCTTTTGCGATCCTGCCGTTCTTTGCGTTTGCGAACGCAGGCGTGCCATTAAGTGCGATCTCACTGGATATGTTATTTACCTCAGCCCCTCTTGGCATAATGGCGGGGCTCTTTGTGGGTAAGCAGGTGGGTGTATTTCTGTTTACCTGGTTGGCAATCATCAGTGGGGTTGCGAAAAAACCTCAAGGAGCGGACTGGAGATCGATTTATGGCGTCTCGTTACTCACGGGTATCGGCTTTACCATGAGCCTGTTTGTTGACTCGCTGGCCTACGAAGGCATGGCGGACCTTTATGGTGGTGCCGACCGCCTGGCAATTCTGCTGGGCTCTTTTGTGTCGGCTGTTACCGGTTATTGGCTGCTAAAAAACACCCTGAAGCACTAACGATCCGAATTCGCGGTTGATTCAGAGGGGTTGCTGCTATATGGTCTCGTTATTGATTTCTTTTGCTGACATTAAGCGATCTACCGTGAATTCATACGAATCTCTGCAGAACTTTGGTGCGCTGCCCCGTTTGCCGTATATCGGTGAGCGATGGCGATGGTGTGCCTGAAACGAGTTTTGTCTTACTCGTTGCAGAGATCGCTGAACTACACACTCTTTCCAGACAGCCGCATTACTACCAGCCGTCTTCTCACTGTCTCAGTGCATCCTGCATCGATCTCACACCAGTACCAGTTTTTCGTCTGAGAGATAAGCATGACACCTGAACTGTTTGCCGAACTGGCAGCCCAGAATTACAACCGTATTCCCGTAGTCCGCGAAGTGCTCGCGGATCTGGATACTCCCCTATCCACCTACACTAAACTGGCCAATGCGCCGTACAGCTACCTGCTGGAGTCTGTTGAGGGTGGTGAGAAATGGGGGCGTTACTCCATCATTGGTTTGCCATGTCGTACCGTACTGAAAGTTTCCGGTTTTGATGTAACCGTAGAGACCGACGGTGCCGTGGTTGAACGTCACCACGTAGAAGATCCATTGGCGTTTGTCGAAGAGTTCCAGAAGCGCTATCGCGTGCCGGATCTGCCGGATCTGCCGCGCTTTAACGGTGGCTTGGTAGGCTACTTTGGTTACGATTGTGTACGCTACGTGGAAAAGCGTCTTCAGAAGAATGTACCGGAAGATGTGATCGGTACCCCGGATATCCTGCTGATGGTATCCGACGAAGTCGTAGTGTTTGATAACCTTAGCGGCAAGCTGGTGCTGATCTGCCTGGCCAACCCGGAATATGACGGTGCCTACGAACTGGCGCAGCAGCGTCTGGATGCGCTGGTTAACCGTCTGCGTTTCAGTGTACCGCTCGAACGCCAGCGTAAAGGCCGCGAAGTGGATGAAAACGAGTTCAAATCCAGCTTCGGTGAGCAGGAGTTTATGGATTCTGTGGATCGCATCAAGGAGTACATCCTCTCCGGTGACGTGATGCAGACGGTCATCTCCCAGCGTATGTCGATCCCGTTTGAGAGCCGTCCGCTGGATCTCTACCGCGCCCTGCGTAGCCTGAACCCATCGCCGTACATGTACGTGCTGCATCTGGATGATTTCCATGTAGTAGGCTCATCGCCGGAAATTCTGGCCCGTGTTGAAGATGGTACCGTCAGCGTACGTCCGATTGCCGGCACCCGTCGTCGTGGCAAAACTGACGAGGAAGATAAGGCGCTGGAGCAGGAGCTGCTGGCGGACCCGAAAGAGATCGCCGAGCACCTGATGCTGATCGACCTGGGGCGTAACGACGTCGGCCGCGTTGCCGAGATCGGTGGCGTTGAGCTGACCGCTAAGATGGTGATAGAACGCTACTCCCACGTAATGCACATCGTCTCTAACGTGAACGGTAAGCTGAAGCCGGACGTGAGTGCGATGGACGTGCTGCGTGCCACATTGCCGGCCGGCACCCTCAGTGGTGCTCCTAAGGTGCGTGCCATGGAGATCATCGACGAGATGGAACCGGTGAAACGTGGTGTGTATGGCGGAGCTGTTGGTTATCTCTCCTGGAACGGCAACATGGATACCGCGATTGCGATCCGTACCGCAGTGATCAAAGACAATACTCTGCATATCCAGGCCGGCGCCGGCGTTGTGGCGGATTCTGTTCCACGTCTGGAATGGAAAGAAACCATGAACAAAGGCCGCGCGATTTTCCGTGCGGTGGCAATGGTCGAAAAAGGTCTGGATAATCTCTGAGTCTCAGCACAGGTAAAAAACAATGTTATTAATGATCGATAACTACGACTCCTTCACCTACAACGTAGTGCAGTATCTGGGTGAGCTGGGTGCTGAGGTTGAAGTGCATCGTAACGACGAAATCACCATCGAAGAAGTCGAGGCGAAGCAGCCTGAACATCTGGTGATCTCCCCGGGCCCTTGTACGCCGAATGAAGCGGGTATCTCCGTTGAGGCGATCAACCACTTCGGCGGTAAGCTGCCGCTGTTTGGTATCTGCCTGGGGCACCAGAGTATCGGCCAGGCCTTTGGCGGAAAGATCGTGCGTGCCAAAGAGGTGATGCACGGTAAAACCTCCCCGGTGTATCACAACAACACCGGTGTATTTGAGGGGCTGGCGAATCCGGTGGAAGTGACCCGATACCACTCGTTGGTGATCGACCAGGAAACCCTGCCGGAGTGCCTGGAAGTAACTGCCTGGACGCAGAATGAAGATGGCAGCATCGATGAGATCATGGGTGTGCGTCACAAGGAGCTGGACATCGAAGGTGTACAGTTCCACCCGGAATCGATCCTGACCGAGCAGGGCCATGACCTGCTGGCTAACTTCCTGAAACGAAAAAAATAACAGGTTGGACACGTAGCATGGATATTAAACAAGCACTGGCTGCGGCGGTTGAGCGTCGTGACCTGACCTCAGATGAAATGAAAGCGGTGATGCGTCAGATCATGACCGGTGAAGCGACCGAAGCGCAGATCGGCGGATTCCTGATCGCCATGCGCATGAAGGGCGAAACCGTGGATGAGATCAGCGCAGCGGCTGCGGTGATGCGTGAGCTGGCGGTGCCGGTATCGATCCAGGCTGAAAACGCGGTCGATATTGTGGGTACCGGCGGTGACGGTTCCAACCTGTTCAACGTTTCCAGCGCGTCCTCCTTTGTAGTGGCCGCTGCAGGCGGTAACGTAGCCAAGCACGGTAACCGTTCTGTATCTTCCAGCTCCGGTGCAGCGGACCTATTGGAAACTGCAGGTGTGAACCTGGAACTGAATCCTGAGCAGGTAGCGCGCTGCATCGATGAGATCGGCGTCGGCTTTATGTTTGCGCCGCAACACCATAGCGCAATGAAGTACGCGATTGGTCCACGTAAAGAGATGGCGCTGCGTACCCTGTTCAATGTGCTGGGTCCACTGACCAACCCGGCGGGTGCCAAACACTACCTGTTGGGTGTGTTTGACGGGGCTCTGTGCCGCCCGTTGGCGGAAGCGCTGAAAGCGCTGGGAGCTAAACATGCGCTGGTGGTTCATGCCGAAGACGGTCTGGATGAGATCAGTCTGGCAGGTCAGACCCAGGTGGCAGAGCTGAAAAACGGTGAAGTGACCGAATACACCCTGACTCCGGAAGATGCGGGTATCGAACGCCAGAGCCTGGACGGCCTGCAGGTACACAGCTCAGACGAGAGCCTTGCGGTGATTCGCGCTGCCTTTGCCGGTGAAAATGCCAAGGCGATCGATATGATCTCTCTGAATGCCGGTGCCGCGATCTACGCGGCTGATCTGGCAGATAGCCTGAAAGCGGGTGTGGCCAAAGCGAAAGATACAATCCTCTCCGGTGCCGCAGCGGCAAAAGTAGAGGAACTGGCGCAGTTCAGCCAGGGATTTAAAGGTTAAGTGATGTCTGATACACCAACGATTCTGAAGAAGATTCTGGCACGTAAAGCGGAAGAAGTGGCGGAGCGTTCTGCCAAGGTTTCCATCGACGACCTGAAAGCGCAGATCGAAGCGCAGAAAGGCGGAGACACCGATCCACGTGGATTTGTTGACAGCATGGCACGTGCCATCGCTGAAGGCCGATCTGCAGTGATCGCGGAAGCGAAGAAAGCGAGCCCATCCAAAGGTGTGATTCGCGAAAACTTCATCCCGGCAGAGATCGCACAGTCCTACGAAGCGGGTGGCGCAAGCTGCCTGTCCGTGCTGACCGATGCGGATTACTTCAAAGGCTCTGAAGAGTACCTGCAGCAGGCGCGTGCAGCCTGCTCCCTGCCGGTGATCCGCAAAGATTTTATCGTCGATCCGTATCAGGTATACGAAGCCCGTGCCATCGGTGCGGACTGCATTCTGCTGATTGTGGCGGCGCTGGAAGATCAGCAGATGGCCGAGCTGAACACGTTGGCGCATGAGCTGGGTATGGACGTGCTGGTGGAAGTGCACAACGGCGAAGAGCTGGAGCGTGCGCTGCCGCTGGGTAACCGCCTGATCGGTATCAACAACCGCGACCTGCACACCTTCAACCTGTCGCTGGATCACACTTTTGAGCTGCTGGATCGCATTCCGGAAGACACCATTGTGGTGACGGAAAGTGGCATCCACACCCAAGATGATGTGGCGGCGATGCGCGAACGTGATGTTCACAGCTTCCTGGTGGGTGAAGCCTTTATGCGCGCTGAAGACCCGGGCAGCAAGCTCAAAGAGCTGTTCGAATAAGATAATAAAGATAGCGACTCAGGCCTGCACCGTCAGGCCGGTTCTTTGCTGGAGACGACCAACGTGGATATGAGTGCAAAAGTTAAGTGGGACGGTGATGTGCGTTTTCAGGGCACAACCGGTTCCGGTTTTGATGTAATGATCGACGGCGAGCTGAAACAGGGCCCGCGTCCGATGGAGCTGATGCTGTTGGGCCTGGGTGGCTGCACCAGCTACGACGTGGTGGGTATCCTGAAAAAGACCCGTCAGGACGTGGTGGATTGCGTGGCTGAGATCGATGCTAAGCGTTCCGACGAGATCCCTGCGGTATTCACCGACATCCACATTAAGTTTGTGGTGAGCGGCCGTAAGCTGAAAGAGAATCACGTCGCGCGCGCGGTGAAGCTGTCTGCTGACGAGTACTGCTCTGCATCCCTGATGTTGGAGCGTGGTGGTGTCAACATCACCCACAGCTACGAGATTGTTGAGGTCGAATAATCAACGCACCTCTGATCTCTGAATGATTAATACGGGCTGCCCCTAAACGGGTGGCCCGTTTTTCGTTTTGAACCCTGCGAATAGCCTCACAGTCTGATAGATAGATCAGGAAAGTATTGCCCTGGAGTCTGTATTCCCGTCACCGGGGTGTCGCTGACCCTAGCTGCCCCGGCCTCAAATTAGAGGAGGCACTGTAATGATCAGAGCTTTGGGGTTGTTAGTGATGAATTTGGGTTTGGTTGGCTGTGCGTCAATCAGCAAAGACAGCTGTGTTGCTGGAAACTGGTATGACGTCGGCTTACGGGATGGTGCCAACGGCTTCTCTGCCGAGCGGCGCTTTGAACATGAAAAATCCTGTGACAAACACGGTGTGCCCGTTCAGGTTCAGGTGGATGAATACCTCAAAGGACAGGAGGCGGGTGTTCGACTCTACTGCACGCCTGAAAACGGCTATCAATTGGGACTGCAGATCGACTATTACCGTGATGTCTGTCCGGCGGATATGAAGGCTGCCTTTGAGCGGGCCTATAACCTCGGACGACAAGAGGCACGACTGCGTTGTCTGTGGGATTTTCATCATTATTCCGCCTACCATCGATATGGCGATCACCATGGTTATCACTGGCGGCCACGTTATCGTTACTCCGCGCTCGATTGTTTCTGAGTAAACAGTAATGCCGGTTGATGTCGGGCCTGACTGAGCGTATAATGCCGCGTCCTTAAATATTAACCTCCTTGCTTTCGGAGCCATTTAGGCAGTCACCCGAAGGCTATTAACCCGTAAGGAGCTGAAATGCGTCATTACGAAATCGTATTCCTGGTTCACCCGAACCAGAGCGAACAGGTTCCGGCAATGATCGAGCGTTACACTGGTGTTATCACTGGTGCTGACGGTCAGATTCACCGTCTGGAAGACTGGGGCCGTCGTCACCTGGCTTACCCAATCAACAACGCTCACAAAGCACACTACGTTCTGATGAACGTTGAGTGTTCTCAGGAAGCGCTGGACGAACTGGAAAACCTGTTCCGTTACAACGATGCTGTGCTGCGTAGCATGGTTATTCGTCGTAAAGAAGCCATCACTGAAGTGTCTCCAATCAAAGCTGCAGAAGCACGTGAAGAGCGTAAGCCTCGTCGTGACGAGAAGCCTGCTGCTGAAGCAAAACAGGAAGCACCAGCTGAAGCTAAATCTGAAGAAGCTTCTGCTGAGTAATCACCTGACATCATTCTGAGGAGAGACCAAAATGGCTCGTTTTTTCCGTCGTCGTAAGTTCTGTCGTTTCACCGCTGAAGGTGTTCAGGAGATCGATTACAAAGATCTGGACACCCTGAAAGGTTACGTTACCGAAACCGGTAAAATCGTACCTAGCCGCATCACTGGCACTAAAGCTCGCTACCAGCGTCAGCTGGCTACTGCGATCAAGCGCGCGCGTTTCATCGCTCTGCTGCCATACACTGACGGCCACAAGTAAGCTGTGAAATAAACTGCCAGTGATTGGCAGAGAACTGACAAAGAGGTTTCCGAGATGGAAGTAATCCTGCTCGAAAAAATTGGTAAGCTGGGTAACCTGGGTGACAAGGTTTCCGTAAAAGCTGGTTACGGCCGTAACTTCCTGGTTCCACAGGGTAAAGCTGTTCCTGCTACCGAAGCTAACGTTGCTAAATTCGAAGAGCGTCGTGCTGAGCTGGAAGCTGCTGCTGCAGAAGCTCTGGCAGCTGCTAACGCTCGTGCTGAAGCACTGAACGAGAAAGAAGTTACTATCGTTTCCAAAGCTGGTGACGAAGGTAAGCTGTTCGGTTCTATCGGTACTAAAGACATCGCTGACGCGATCACTGCTGCTGGTGCAGAAGTTGAGAAGAGCGAAGTACGTCTGCCAGAAGGCGCTCTGCGTCACACTGGTGAGTTCGAAATCGCTATCCAGCTGCACCCAGAAGTAACGGCAACTATCAAGCTGGCTATCGTCGCTGAATAATTGCTGTTAGCGTTCTACTGAAAAAGCACCGTATGGGTTCGCGCCCGGCGGTGCTTTTTTTGTTTTCATGGAGTCCGTAAAATAGGCCGCAACGGGCTGCATCGCTCCCTCTTTTCAGCCATACTGGGCTGATTCTTCCGTTTGTACCAACTGAGTTATCCTCCTTTACCGAGAGTCTATGGATTACGCTGAACAGAGCCAGGATGAACTGGCAGAGATTAAAGTCCCTCCACACTCGATAGAAGCAGAGCAATCCGTATTGGGTGGTCTGATGCTGGATAACAACGCCTGGGATACGGTGGCGGAGACAGTGGTAGAGGATAACTTCTACCGCCACGACCACCGTCTGGTGTTCCGCACGATGACCAAGCTGATGAACAACGGGCAGCCACTCGACGTGGTGACGTTGTCGGAAGAGCTGGATCGGATAGGTGAGTTGGACAACGCCGGTGGCCTGGAATACCTGGTTGACCTGGCACGTAACACGCCAAGCGCTTCCAATATTCGTGCATACGGCGAAATTGTGCGTGATCGAGCATTGCTGCGTAAGATGATTGGCGCCGCCAATGAGATTGCCGAGAGTGCGTTTAATCCCGAGGGTCGTGCATCCGACGAAATACTGAACGAGGCTGAAGCCAAGATCTTCCAGATCGCGGAAGATCGCCCAACCGAGGGTGGCCCGCTGGATATCAATCCACTGCTGAAAAAAGCGGTGGACCGTATCGATTACCTGTTTAACAACGACAGCGATATGACCGGTGTAACCACCGGCTTTGACGATCTGGACGGCAAGACAGCCGGTTTGCAGCCGTCTGACCTGATCATTGTGGCAGCGCGTCCATCGATGGGTAAAACCACCTTTGCCATGAACCTGGTGGAGAACGCCCTGATGGCGACCAACCGCCCGGTATTGGTATTCAGTTTGGAGATGCCCGCGGATCAGCTGGTAACGCGTATGCTGTCTTCCCTGGGGCGTATCGACCAAACCCGTATCCGTACCGGTAAGCTGGAAGATGAGGATTGGCCAAAGCTGACTACCGCCGTCAACATCATGCGTGACAAACCGTTGTTTATCGATGATACGGCCGGTATCAGCCCGAACGAGATGCGTACTCGCGCCCGCCGTATCGTTCGTGAGCACGGCGATATCGCCATGATCATGGTCGACTATCTGCAGCTGATGCGTATCAAGACTGGCAACATCGAGGGCCGTACCGCAGAGATTTCCGAGATCTCGCGTTCCCTGAAAGCACTGGCGAAGGAGCTGGAGTGCCCGGTGGTGGCGCTGTCGCAGCTGAACCGTTCCCTGGAGCAACGTCCCAACAAACGTCCGGTAAACTCCGACCTGCGTGAATCCGGTGCGATCGAGCAGGACGCCGACGTGATCATGTTCATCTACCGTGATGAGGTCTACAACGAAGACTCACCGGATAAGGGCGTGGCCGAGATCATTATCGGTAAGCAGCGTAACGGTCCAATTGGTACCAGCCGTCTGGCGTTTATCGGTAAGTACACCAAGTTTGAGAACCTTGCGCCGGATGTGTATGCCCAGTACGCGGGCATGGACGACTAACCCATCAGTGATATAAAAAGGCTGCCCGTTGTGAGCAGCCTTTTTTGTGCCTGTTGGTTTTCAGTCTTAGGTCGCAATCTTAAATTGCTGCACCAGGTTTCTGAGGCTCAGTGCCATCTGTGACAGTTCACCGGTGGATACCGCAATCTGCTGGGCACCGTTATTGGTATCCTCACTGGCCTGATGGATCTCGGTGACCGAGCTGTTGATCTGTTCGGCCACAACACTTTGCTCTTCTGAAGCACTGGCAATCTGCAGGTTCATCTCGGTAATCGAGGATACCGCGCGTTCGATGGTAATCAGCGCACTGCTGGCTTTACGGGCCATCTCTACACTCTCTTCCACCTTCTTCTCGCCAAGCTCCATGGCGGTGACGGAGTTTTTCGATTCCTGCTGCAGTGATGTGATCAGTTGGTGGATGGTGGTGATCGAATCCTGCGTACGGCTGGCCAGTGTACGTACCTCGTCCGCTACGACTGCAAATCCTCGACCCTGCTCTCCGGCGCGGGCGGCTTCTATCGCCGCGTTGAGGGCGAGCAGGTTGGTCTGATCGGCGATATCGGTGATAACTTCCAGAATCGAACCTACGTTTGCAGTCTGCTCATCCAGGCGGGTAATCGCTTCCTTGGTGCTGGCAATATCGTCCGAAAGGGAGGAGATCATGCCGTTGACGTTGTCGATCACCTTCAGTCCCTCTTTGGTTTCCATGTCCGCCGAGGAGGTAGAGGTCGCAGCCAGTTGGGCGCTCTGGGCAATCTCGCCCACAGTGGCTGACATCTCATGCACAGCTGCAGCTGTCTGATTGAGGTTGTTCCGCTGGGATTCCATACACGTAGCCGTATCCGTGGTGATGGACGACATACCTGAGGTGGCTTTGTTGAGTTGCTCCGCTGCGGAGGAGATATGCGAGACCGTGTCCAGCAATTGTGCGGCCATATGTTTCATCGCTGTGAGCAACTGACCGGTTTCATCCCGCCCGGTGCTGTCGATCTGCACCGTCAGGTCGCCCTGAGCCAGGCGCTCCGCTGCAGATACCGCCGAACGCAAAGGACGTGTGATGGAGCGGGTCAGGGCAATACCCATAATCAGACCGAAGATCACTGAGATCAGTGAGAGTATGATCATTCCCTGTAACGCTTCCTGTTCGTCATGGGAAACGGTTTCCATGGCGTGTTCGGTCATCTTTTCCACACCTTTTAGCAAGGTTGTAAGATGATGATCGATCTCGGTTTGAGCTTCCTCAAGTTCCAGAACTTGTGTATTGGAAACCTGCTGCCCACTTTCAAGTACGGCCAGAAGGGCTTCGACTTTCTGTTCGTAAACGTGATGTTCTTCCTCGATCGCAAACAGGTCCTTTTCCAGTTGAATAAGCTCTTTCTCTTGTTGTTCGGAAATCGCGTGTGTTTTGGCGACAGCAATGATCTCCTCACCCTGCTTGATCTCCTTGTCGATCACTTCTGCAAGCTGGGTGATATTTTTATGGAGGTGGCTGATGTTGTCCGTATCCCGACCGGCGCCTGCGCTACGCATCGCTTTTTCGATCAGGATCGCTTTTTCCAGCTGTTTAATGGTGACATCGGAGACAAGTTCGATAAGGGGCATATCCTCCTTGGAAATGGTCTCCATCTCCTGACCAACCAAGGTGATTTTATAGATGCCAAATACGGACGTGATGACCAGAAGGCTGAGAAGCAGCGCAACTATAAAGCCAATTTTGACTGCGAAACTGAAGTCCTGAACTGCACGCACCATAATCCTTCGTCCCTATGCATGAGTAGATTGAACAAATATTGGTCAGGTATTGTGTCGTGTCAAATTCTTGAATGAATTTTCTGTTGTTTTTTGTAGTGAGACATTCTGTCGCGAAGGTAAAAAAGAACCTCTATCTGCGCAGCCTGGCTCTAGAAAATGAAGGTTATGTTAGGATGCGCGGCATCTGTAACTATGCAGCAGTGGGCTAGGTTGAGTGATGGGAAAAAAGTTTCTGTATGTTGTTGGAATGGCCGTGCTGTTGAGTGCCTGCTCACCTATACCTGATCTGCCCGGACCGATCGGGATTCCGGGCATCTGAATATGAGCTATAAGCAAAAAGGCCGAAGTGTTCACTTCGGCCTTTTTTGTTGTACAGCGCTGATCAGGTTTCCTTTTCCATCTTGGCGCGGAAGCCTTCCGGAACGGTGATCACTTTGCGCTGGTCATAATCAAAGAACACGATGCCGGTTTTGGCGTGGGCGACTTCGACCGCCGTTTTCTTGTTGGAGAGTAAGTAGAAGATATCACAGCCGTATTTGTTGAAATCACCAACCGTAACGCTGATCTGTACATTATCGCCGTAGAAACCCTCTGACTTATACACAATGGCAGAGTCGGTCATGATAATGCCTGCACCTTCTACATCCAGCTCGTTGTAGTGGTAGTTCGCCAGAAATTGCACACGAGCTTCGTGAATCATCGACAGTACGGCATCGTTGCTGAGATGACCGCCGTAGTTGATGTCGCTGATACGGATCGGCAGGTCTGTGGTAAAGGTGTAATGCTCTGGCATATCGATCTTAATGCGTGCCATGATAATTCCCTGTTAAATCAAACATCAGTGTTGTTGATGTTATTCGAAGAGACGGTGTGGGTAAATGAATCCCTACAGGCAATGGATCTTTCCGCGCTTGCTGGATTGGGCATCCGGCAAGATGGACAAGGAACGTACCGAATTGATCGCCCAGGCTCAAGGGCAGGTACTGGAGTTAGGATCGGGTACGGGCGCCAACTTTAAGTTTTATTCCGACAAACTGAACACCTTATGGGCGTTGGAGCCGGAAACCCCGCTAATGACGCGGGCGGAACAGGTGCGCCAGCAACTTTCTAAAGAGCAAGCAAAAAAAATCCAACTGATCTGTGGTGATGGTCATCACTTGCCGTTTGCAGAGAACAGCTTGGATACGGTGATCTGCTGTCTGGTGCTGTGTACCGTGCCTGATCCGGGACGGATGCTGGCCGAGGTGCATCGGGTGCTCAAGCCAGAGGGGCAGTTATTGGTATTTGAGCATGTAGCAGCAAACACAGAATCACCGCGCTTACAGGGGTGGCAAAACCGTCTGAATCCGATCTGGCGGAAGTTTGCCTGTGGCTGTGAACTGAACCGGCCGACCCGCAAAACCATTGAGCAGGCCGGATTTCGGTTTGAACAGATTCGGGATGAGCGCCACCCGGATTATCCACGCATTGTTTCGCCGATTATCCTGGGGGTGGCTCATCCTATCCCGCTGGAAGAGACTGAAGATTAGCCGCGGTATTCGCGGATGCTCTCCACCATGCCGGAGCTCAACTGGGCCAGATCGGCATCGCTCATCACGTACGGTGGCATGACATACACCAGTTTGCCGAATGGGCGGATCCACAGGCCTCGCTCAATAAACAGCTTCTGGATCTCGGCAGTTTCTACGGGCTCTTTCATCTCAATCACACCAATCGCGCCCAGGCAGCGCACATCGGCAACACTCTGCAGCTTCTTGGCTGGGGCAAGACCGGACTTCAGACCGGCTTCGATGCGGTTGACGGCACTTTGCCAATCCATCTCCAGCAACAAACCCAAACTGGCGTTGGCCACCGAGCATGCCAGCGGATTGCCCATAAACGTTGGGCCGTGCATAAAGCAACCGGCACCACCCTTGGAGATGGTTTCGCCGATATGGGAGGTGGTTAGGGTGGCAGCCAGCGTCATATATCCACCGGTGATCGCTTTACCCAGGCAGAGGATATCCGGCACGATACCCGCGTGTTCGCAGGCGAACAGCTTGCCGCTGCGGCCAAAACCGGTGGCAATTTCATCGGCAATCAGCAGCACATCGTATTGGTCGCACAGGGCACGGGCACGTTTCAGATAGTCTGGAGAGTAGAAGCGCATACCACCTGCACCCTGTACCACAGGTTCCAGAATCAGTGCCGCAATCTCGTTGTGATGCTGCTCCAGCAGTTGGGCCAGCTCGGCAATATCACTTTCATCCCAAGGCTCATCAAAGCCGATCTGCGGTGCCGGTGCGAAAAAGTGCTGGGGTAGCACGCCGGTAAAGATCTCGTGCATGCCGTTTACAGGGTCACAGGCCGACATCGCTCCGAAGGTGTCGCCGTGGTAACCGTTGCGGATGGTGATCAGCTTGTGTTTGCTGGCTCGTCCGCGGGCGTGCCAGTACTGGATTGCCATCTTCAGTGCCACTTCCACCGAAACCGAACCTGAGTCGGCAATGAAGACCTTGTCCAGCGGTTCCGGTGTCATCGTAACCAGTTTGCGGCTCAGCTCGATCGCCGGTTCGTGGGTGAGCCCTCCAAACATCACGTGGGACATCTTGTCGATCTGGCTATGCGCCGCTTCGTTCAGTACCGGGTTGTTATAGCCGTGGATCACCGACCACCAGGACGCCATACCGTCTATCAGCTCCCGGCCATCACTCAGCGTCAAACGTACCCCTTCCGCAGATACCACAGGATACATTGGTGGTGGATTTACCATGGAGGAGTAAGGGTGCCAGATGTGCTGCTGGTCGAACGCCAGCTGTTCAGGAGTGATCTCGGCCATAACGTGCGGAATTCTCAAAGCTGAATAATAAACGGGCTCCCATTAGAGCCCGCTTTTCTATCCGCTTCAAGGGATCTGCATCAATCCGGCTTGAACACGCCACCGCTGCGTACCGCCTTAAAGGTTTTGAACAGCAGCAGGGCAATCACCAGGCTGGCCACCACCAGAGAGACCCAGGACAGTAGGCCAAAAAAGCTGGAGCCGGTTTTGAGATACATCGTCTGAATTGCGATAGAGGACGCTGCCAGTGGGAACGAGTAGGCCCACCAGGAGAGGAAGAACGGAATCCGACGAAAACGTTCTAACTGAGTAAACAGCAGCAAAACCAGGAACATCGCAGAATAGAATAGGATGCGCGCGAAACCGTCGATCTCACCAGCGTTCAGCTTAGTGTAGGAGATAAAACCGACAGCCGGTGGTGCGATCAGGATAAACAGGGTTGGCAGCAGTTTTTCCGGCAGCGGGTCGTGGAACAGGACGCGGTTAAAGATCAGTGTCTTCAGGACGATCCAATAAACGATACCAATACTGAAGAAGAACCAGCTCAGTTCGACAAAACCATGGGTAACACCGGCAATAGGCACAATGATGTTGCCGACCACAGGAATAAACCACGCCGGTGTACTATGTTGAATCTGAAATTTTGGATGATGAATCCACTGGGTGATCACATGCAGGGTAAAACCTAGGTGCATCACACAGCCTACCGCCCACAGATACAGGGATAGATCTGCCGATACTTGTACTGTTGCCACACTCAGCAAAAGCAGTGAAATGGAAAATGCAGGAAAAAAACTAATTTTTATCGGATGATGAAATTCTTTCAGGCTCATTTCAGGAAAGCGCAGTATCTTGAGCACGTACCCAAGACACACGGCCAGAAAGAGACAGGCAACCAGAATCAACATGACCTGACTCACCAGAGCCGGAAGCTGCAATACTTCAGCAGCTTTCTGCCAGGCCAAAGTGAGGCCGGTCGTTCCCATAATCATTGCAAAGAATGCGATCGGGAAATGTTGAAGCTTTGACGAAGCAGGAGAGGATGAAGTGGCAGTATCAGCCATTTATAGTCTCCAAGTTAAATTAGAATGATCTAATATATTAATTCAGTCAAAGCGCAAGGCCAAGGGAAAAAGAATTTAATTCATCTACCCGGACAGTCCGGATGGGTGACAGGAGATCGGAAAAGCGGGTAGATGATGTCAGCGCTTTTCCACTGCCAACCACAGGATGTGATCGGCAATTTGAATAAGAAACGAAACCAATAATTGTTAAAACTTCTACTACGAGAAGAATGAGGGTGAAAACAATGGCTACTACTAAATCTACTCTGAAACCTGTTGTTGCTGCAGTTGGTCTGGCGCTGGTTGCGGGTGTTGCGACGGCGACAACTGCAAACGCTGCTGCTAACCCATTCGCGGCTGCTGAACTGGACTCCGGTTACGCGCAGGTACAGCTGGCTGATAACCACGGTGCGAAGAAAACTGAAGAAGGCAAATGCGGCGAAGGTAAGTGCGGCGGCGAGAAGTCTTCTTCCGAAGGTAAGTGCGGTGAAGGTAAATGTGGCGGCGAAAAGTCTTCTTCCGAAGGTAAATGCGGTGAAGGCAAGTGCGGCGGCGACAAAGCATCTTCCGAAGGTAAGTGTGGTGAAGGTAAGTGCGGCGGCGACAAAGCGTCTTCCGAAGGCAAGTGCGGTGAAGGCAAATGTGGCGGCGAGAAAAAGCCTACCGAAGGTAAATGTGGTGAAGGTAAATGCGGTGGTAAGAGCTAATCAGCACTTCTACCTGTAACACCCCAGGGCTTCGGATTTCGAAGCCCTGTTTTTAGCAAGGCGTGAGGAAAGGACAGATGAGAGAGCAAGGTTATCCGGTAACAGGCGCAGGTGTCGGTTACCGCCGATGCATGGCAGATACGCTACCAGACGTGGATCCATCACGGATCGATTTTCTGGAAGTAGCACCGGAAAACTGGATTGGCTTGGGCGGTCGCTTTGGTAAGAAGTTCCGTGAGGCGGCGGAGCGTTACCCGGTAATGACCCACGGTTTGTCCCTCTCGTTGGGTGGCCCTTCACCCCTGGATCTGGATTTTCTGAACCGCCTGAAAGTGTTCATGAAAGAGCACAACATCCGCGGTTACTCAGAACACCTGAGTTACTGCACCGATGACGGACATCTCTACGACCTGATGCCGATTCCTTTTACTGAGGAGGCTGTGCACTACGTGGCCCAGCGTATCCGGCAGACACAGGACGTGCTGGAGCAGAAGATTGCGGTTGAAAACGTCTCTTTTTACGCCGCGCCAAGCCATGAAATGACGGAACTGGAGTTCCTGCTGGCGGTGCTGGACGAGGCGGACTGTGACCTGCTTTTGGATGTGAACAATATCTATGTAAACAGCATTAACCACAAATACAACGCTGAGGAGTTTCTGGCGGCGATGCCGGCCGATCGCATCATGTACATCCATGTTGCCGGTCACTACAACGAAGCGGAAGACCTGATTGTCGATACCCACGGTGCCGACGTGGTCGATCCGGTTTGGAAACTGCTGCAGCAGGCATACGACCAGTTTGGTGCGGTGCCAACCCTGCTGGAACGTGACTTCAACATCCCTCCGATGGCGGAGTTGTTGCAGGAAGTGGATCAGATTCGTGGTTATCAACAGGCCTGGAGGGAGCGCAATGACCGCACCGTCGCATAACAAAGACGATTTCCAGGCGTTGCAATATGGCTTTGCGGCCCATATCCGCAACCCGGAAGCCAACGCGGCACCGGCGGGTATCGAAGAGCGCCGGATGCAGATCTATCGTGAGCTGTTTTACAACAACGTGGAAGGTTTCCTGGCGGGCAACTTTCCGGTGTATAAGGCGATCTCCAGCGACGAATACTGGCATCGCACGGTGCGTGATTTCTTTGACAAGCACCGCTGCCACACGCCGTATTTCCTTGAGATTGGCCAGGAATTTATCGAATACGTCAATGGCGACCGTGCGCCGGACGAAGAGGATCAGCCCTTTATGCGGGAGCTGCTCCATTACGAATGGGTTGAGCTGGCGCTCGATAGCTCGGAAGTGGACCTGCCTGTTGAAGGGGTAGATCCGAACGGGGATCTATTGGCGGGCCACCCGGTACAGTCTCCTTTGGCATGGTCTTTGGCGTATCAGTATCGCGTGCACTGTATATGCAGTGAATATCTGCCACAGGAGCCGGGCGACCAGCCAACCTACCTGATTGCCTACCGCAATCGGGAGGATGCGGTGCAGTTTATGGAGATCAATCCGGTAACTGCCCGTTTGCTCTACCTGCTAGCCGAATCTGAAGAGCTGACCGGTCAGCAGGCGCTGGAGCAGATAGCACAAGAGTTGCAGCACCCACAGCCGGAACAGGTTGTGGCCGGTGGACTGCAAACATTAGAACAGTTGCGTGCCAACGGGGTCATCCTCGGTACGCTGGTCTAAAAGCTTAATTGTGGCCGTGCTTGCGGCCATCAGGGTGAACTAAAGCTGTATCAGTTATTGATCGGCGGCGTGAATAAGAGTGAAGGATTTGAGGAGCTGACACATGGCTAACGCACTTATAAATACCTATAACAAAGTGCACGACGTGCTGGACTATACCCGTCAAATGGACGGTCTGGCGCCGCTATTGCTGCGCTTATATCTGGCACCGGTACTGATGCAGGCAGGTTACAACAAGCTGTCCCACTTTGAAGATACGGCTGCATGGTTTGGTAACCCGGAATGGGGTCTGGGCCTGCCGATGCCGGAAGTGATGGCTGCACTGGCAGCGGGTACCGAATTCTTCGGTGGTTTGGCGCTGATCATCGGCTTTGCAACCCGCTGGATCTCCATCCCGCTGATGGTGACCATGTTGGTGGCCGCACTGACTGTACACTGGGAAAACGGCTGGCTGGCGATCTCCGATGCGAGCAGCTGGCTGGCAAATGACCGTGTAATGGAAGCGGCGGAGCGTCTGGATCGTGTGAAATCTATCCTGCGTGAAAACGGGAACTATAGTTGGTTGACCGGTCGAGGCTCTGTGGTGATCCTGAACAACGGCATTGAGTTTGCGGCAACCTACTTCATCATGTTGCTGGCGCTGTTCTTCACCGGTGGTGGTCGCTACTTCAGTGTGGATTACTGGCTGGCGAAGAAATTCCGCCCGCAGGCTGTAGAATCCTGATCAGCAGATCGCAACAGTAAAAAGGGTGCCTTGATAGCACCCTTTTTTGTGTCTGGTTTAACGCGCTGGAATCACAGGCTGCGTTCCAAATCCTGCAGCTGCTGGCGCAATGCGTCGGCCTCCGCATCATCTTTCTTCAGGGCTTCGACCATCTCTTCAATAACAGGTGCGCAGCTGTGGCTCGCGCCAAGCAATTGCTGCCAGAGTTTCTCCAGATCGGAGTCAGGTTCTTCACGCAGGCTTTTTTCGTCCTGCAGACACTGCAGATAGTTGTTCAGGTAGGTGCCGCTGACAGCGCCTTTTTCCAACAGCTTCTGCGACAGCTCACCGATCCAGCGCTCGGTTTCACCCCATTGCGGTTCACTTTCCGCCAGTGCAATTGGGGCGTTCAGTACGGTCGCCAGAGAGAATACCAGCAGGGAGTGAGACAGTTTGCGCACGGGAAGTACCTTAGTTATAGCGATAGTAAGCAGGGTAATTGGGTTTGCCTGAACCTGCCATGAATTGTTCGCGAGTAGGTGCCGGTGTCTGCTGGCCTCAGGCCATCGCGTAGCCGCCTTTGTTGAGTTCTTTGCCTTTGTAGAGGGCTTTGTCGGCCCGTGCAATCAGTGTTTCCAGGGTGTCGCCTGGTTTTAGCTGACTGAGACCGATGGTGCAGTGAACCCGGTCGCTGCGCTGTTGCAGGCGTGCGCGGATGCGTTTGGCGATTGTTGTGGCGCCTTTCAGGTCACAGTACGGCAGGAATAGCAGGAATTCGTCACCGCCCCAACGCCCAGCGATATCGTCATCGCGCACAATATCGTTCAGGGTCTGGCCGACCAGGCGCAGCACGGAGTCACCAAAGGGGTGGCCAAAGGTGTCGTTGAGCTCTTTGAAGTGATCCAGATCGATCACCAGCATAACGCCGGGGATTTCGTGACGGTGGCAGTTGGCGATACGTTTGCGCATCAGTTCACTCAGACCGTGGCGGTTGTATACCTTGGTGAGTGCATCAAACAGGGCCATTTCGGTCAGCTGGGCCTCACGCTTTTGCAGCTGGGTCACCAGTTTGTGACGGCTCAGAACGCGGTCGATGCGTACCAGCAGTTCCTCTTCGGAGAACGGTTTACTGACAAAGTCGTCGGCGCCGAGGTGAAAGGCCAGTAAACGCCGGGATGGATCGTTAAAACCGGTCAGTGCAATCACCGGCAGATTGTTGATCGTGGGGCGTTTATGGTGACGGATGTTGTGCAACAGCTCCAGGCCGGTGTGTTTCTCGTCCAGCAACAGGTCGGTAATGATCAGATCAAACTCTTTGTACTCCAGTACATCCAGTGCATCCGAGTAGGTCTGGTGCCACTCCACCGACATACCACGCTGCTCCAGCATAGATGTAACCAGTTGGCCATTGGTGGGGCTGTCTTCAACCAGCAGCACATTATCTGCAAAGCGGTAATCACTTTTGCGCAGCAGACGGATGATGCCGTTCACCAGCTGTTCGGGCTGGTGGCGGTCTAGTACATCGGTAATGCCCTGAGAGACCGCTTCCTTTACGAAGTTGAAGTCATAGTCGTAGGCGATCAGCAGTACCGGGGTGAACTGGTACTTGGGCATGGCACGGATATGTTTGAGCAGCGGCAGATAGTCATCAGGCTGGATATAGCGGGCCAGGGTGATCAGATCATACTGGTGCTCTTCCAGTGCTTTCAGAGTTTCGTATCCATTGGTGCAGCTGTCGAGTTCACAGCCGATAGGCTGAACCTGACTTTTCAGCAGCTGGTGGAATGCGCGGTTGGGATCTACTGCTAGGATACGCATCTACTCGCTTCCTGTATGACTATTTGAGTATCGGTCCTTCATGCTCAGCGAGGACACCTAATAAAGACCATTGGTCTTTTGGCTAGGTTCCCGTGCTAACGATCGATTCAACGTATATTTGATCGTTCGTTATTTGCCAGCGTATATCGAAGTTATGAAGTTTTACACCATAAACGCGTTCTGAATCGTTTTTCTTGTAGGCCGGACGAGGGTCACAGCTGAGAATATCGCAGATCTGTTCGGTCAGGGATGATCCGCTGTTTTGCTCGTACAACTCACATACGGTTTTGGCCTCGGGTGAAAATACCACGGGCAGATCGAGTTTCTCAATTTTGTCCGCTACCGCAAACTCTGCATCTTCGATCACGTCGGAGTAAGGCAGGTAAGGTTTGATATCCAGGATTGGTGTGCCATCCAGCAGGTCGGCACCGCGTACATCCAGAAATACCTTGTTGCCTTCTACCCGCACCGCTTCCAATTTTACCGGTGATAGGCCCACCGGATTGGGACGGAACGGTGAGCGGGTGGCAAATACCCCCAGTTTTTTATTACCGCCCAGACGAGGCGGGCGCACCAGCGGGCTCCAGCCTTTATCAACACACTCGCTGAAGACAAAGATCAGCCAGATATGGCTGGCCTGCTCCAAACCACGTACCGCTTCGGCGGAGGCGAATTCAGGCAACAGTTCGATGGTGGAGATAATGCTGTTGGCCAGACCGGGCTGACGGGGGATGCCAAATTTTTCTTTGAACGCGCTGCGGACAACGGCAATCGGCTGCAGGTTAAGTGAGTCGATCACGGAGATTTCCTGTGAGTTGTTGAGCCGTTGATTATATCAAACCGCTGATGCCATCAAACAACAGCTTGGCACCTGCCAGGGCCAGCAGTCCGTAACAGAACTTGTAGAACCAGCGCTCATCCATGCGGTGGTGCAGAAAACTGCCTATATACACACCCAGCGGAGCCAGCGGTGCCAGCACCAATGCAGTCAGCAGCGTATCGACCGTAAACTGGCCCAGCCAGAAGTAGGGCACCAACTTGATGTAGTTCACGGTGGTGAAGAAGATCACCGTGGTGCCGACGAATGCGGTTTTATCCAGTTTCAGGGGGAGTAGGTAGATATTGAGTGGCGCGCCACCGGCATGGACACCAAAACTGGTAAAACCACCGATCACACCCCAGAAACTGCCGCGCCATACACTGCGTGGTTTTGCTTCATCCTTGCCTTTACCACGCAGATGGTTGAGCACAAAGGCCATAGCAACTATGCCGATCATCAGCTTGATCTGTGCTTCGTTCAGGTAGTGGAAGCTGAAGGTGCCCAGCAAAATGCCCAGCAGGGCCGCGGGCAACAGACTTGACAGGTGGCTCCAATCGGCGAACTTTCGAAAACGGATCACCCCAAAGACATCCATCAGGCAGAGGATCGGCAGCATGATGGCAGCTGCTTGGACCGGTGAGATCACAAAGGACATCATCGGTACGGCCAACAACCCCAAACCACCACCAAAGCCGCCCTTGGATATACCGGTAATCAGC
>NZ_CAXRBQ010000084.1:0-13932 GCF_964228735.1 Pontibacterium sp.
GTAGCTTCTACCAGTACCTGCAGAGGCAGCACATCAAGCTTCTCGATAGCGTCTCTTACCTTTTCATAATCGATTGGACTGGAAAGGATCAATAGCGCGTTATTTTCTTCGTCAGCAATGATGCTTACGTCCCCCACATCCAGACTGGAGCCATCGCCACCTGCGGCGGTCACTTTGGTACGAGACGATGTGCCCGCATCTGTAGAACTGTCGGCACCGTCGCCCTCAGCGGTTTCGTTACGAGTTATTTGCGGACGGGCTGGCTCATCATCAGTGTCTTGTCTACGTTGGCTACGACGCTGCCCTTCGAAAAGCTCTGCTAACATCTCAGCCAGGTTTTCCGCTTTGCCGTTCTGAACGTAGTACACGTACATGTTCATGCCGCGGCGATCCTCTGCCCGATCCAGACGGCTGATCCATACTTTTACGTCGGTCAGGTATTTCTTCTGAGGTGTCATCACCAACAATGCGTTCAATCGCTCGATTGGCATAAACCGCACCAACCCCGCCAAAGGGCCTTCTGCGGAATCGCCAAAAATTGCCTCCAACTCTTCAACGATCACACTGGCTTCAACTGACTGAAGTCTGAACAATCCAACAGACATCCCTTTTAGCTGGTCAACGTCGAAGATACGAACGGTTTCACGGATGTTGATTAACTCCTCTTCGGTACCTGCAACGGTCAGTAAGTTGCGACGCTCGTCTACCTCGATAAGGCCTTTTTCCGGTTTCAGAGGTTCAAGGATCTTCATCATCTCTGAAGATGCGATATACCGCAGAGGCAGGATCAAGACCTGGTAACCACTGCCCGCTCTGAGACGGGTACGAGGTACAAACGCGCCGGCCGGTGCTTTATCAACCGGCACGATCTCGTAAAAGTTCTGTGATTTAAGCAGAACGGCGTCGTTAAACTGCAACAATGTTTCCAGAGTCGGAATCAGCTCATCCGATGATAGGGGGCGACTGGTTTGAAGATAGACTGTGCCACGTACATCCTCATCAAGGACGTAGTTCTTCTGTAAGATGTCGCCGAGGATGGTTTTTACTACTTCGCCAATCTCAGCATCCTGAAAGTTAAGGGTGATGTCCCCTTCCCCGGGTTCTAATGCTTCACGGGATGCAACCCCGAGATTCACCATGTTGCCGGTCCCTTGGTAGAGCTCCTGCGATGGACCTTCCTCGATTTCGGTTGTCCGGGACTGATCTTTAAAACGATCCGTCGATGGGGAAATACCCGATGGTGTTATATCCGCGGTGGTCTGACGGTCACTTGAACTATCGACCTGCTGGACCGCTTTCTTCTTCCAGGGGCTGTCAAGCGTGTCTCGTTCCCCACCAGGGGTTAGGCTGCACGAGCTGATCAGAGCACAGACGGATGCCAGTGCAATACAGCCAAATATTCGTTTCAGTTCCATCGCGACTAACCTCCGTTAGTACCGGATTTACCTGGCGCAACAGCCCTAACAGGTGCTCCTTGAGCGCGTTGCGTTCTAGTATTTGTGTTGGGTGATTGTTCTTGTTGCGCTTCCTGTTGGGCGTTACGTTTACCGCGATCCCGTTTTGGCGCTTGTTTCTCGCGCGGCTCCCATAGCTCTAACCGCGCTTGTTCGTCATTGCCTTCAAGTACGATGTAGTCTTGTCCGATCTCGCTGATCATCCATGTTTGATCCAGCGGCATACCCCGAGCGAGCGTTAACCGCTTCTCGCCTTTCTTCTGAGCCATGAGTGCCAACGGCGTGTCATTGTTCAGGATGATTCCGACAAGTCGCCAGGACTCTGCCAGTTCGCTCTGACTGACATCCTGCTGAAAGTCTTCAGTCTTAGGTTTTGGACGACGGGTGGAGTTAAATAACGGACGCTGGCTGATGGGCTCAAAGGTGTCGAGGGGTGGATATTCCGGTAACACGAGCTGTGAAACATCATCTTGAGCACGGAGATGGGCCGACCATAACAGCGTGGAAGCCAATACGGTGATCGCCAAAATCAAAGGGGATTTGTTCATTGCTTACCCCTCCTTACCACTGTGGCCGATCAGATCGAAGCGTACGTCCAATGAAGGCAGCTGGCGTCTGACAGGCTGATTTCGACGTGCACGGTTAACCCTTTGGGGTGCTCGGCGCACTGCGGATGAAATCACCAGGTTCTCAATAAACAGCAACGGCTTACCCGACTCTATCTGGTGCATCAGTTTCACGAGCTCATCGATCTCGCTGCGTACATGTACCTGCAGTGAAACCGTTGGCAACACTGTTTCTGTGTTTCTCTGCAGGATTTGTGTGCTGACGACCTGTCCGCCGGATTCAGAGACCATACGTCTTAGCTGTTGTTGCAGCTCCGCGGCAGCGAGTGTGGGTTTGGTTTCTGACAGATAGAGGTTGGCAATCGGGTTGTTTTGCTGCAGGTTTTCGAGCTCTTCTTCACTTTCAATCAGGCCTGAGGCTACCCGTTTGTACACGGCGATCTGGTGTTCGAGTCGTTCGACTTCCTCGCTTGCATTCACGTAGCGGTTATAGAGTGGTTCGAAAATCAATACGACTGCGGCAACGATAACCACCACCAGTATTGCCAACGCCAGCAAACGACTTTGATTGGGATTCATCGAATTCATTGCGTGGCCTCCCGTCTAAGCTGGGCGACAATCACAAAACGTTCTTTCTGATTACGGGGGTTGGAGGTCACCGGTGAGGAGAAGCGAACATTGCTTAGATACCCGGATCCCTCCAATAAACCAATAAGTGCAGATGCCTGGCCTGATTCGCCCTGGAGTTTCAGCTCATTACCACGTAGCTCAAGACGGCTGATCCAGGTGTTATCCGGCAGGAGTTGGGTCAGCTCGTTGACGAGCACAAGTGTGGATGGATCATCAATCTTTTTGTTAATCAGAAAACGCCTGCTCTCTTTCAGAAGCTTCACTTCATCGGCTACAGCTTGAGCTTTCTCTGCTTGCGCTTTCGGTACATTGATCTCGGTTTTAAGGACCTCTACTTTGCTCTCTAGCTGCAATACAGGCAGTGTTATGGCCGCAGCAAACAGCACCAGCAACAGCAAAATTTGCCAGCGACGAGAACGCTCTCGTTTGTCGTAAGCAGAATGCATACTGCTTGGAAGCATGTTCATGGAATAAAGGTTGTCGCTGGCCTCTGCCGCGGGTGCCATAACGGTTGGCGTAAGACCCATTCGAGCAAATTGATCGAGCAGAGGATCAACTTTGGATCGAACTGCGAGGGTTAAGGCAACACCTATTTTTTCGGTCTTTTTGTCACGATGGATAATGCGATAGCCGTAATACACCTGTTCTGCAGTGAATGGTGTATGTCGATCCATCTCAAAACGCAGCACATTCTCGAGGCCGGATTCGGTCGCTGCCGGAAGTTGAAGCGTTCTGGTCAGGAGTAACTTGGGTGGGAGTAGTAGTACGGTATCGTCGGCCTTATTGCGCAGGTCTATAAACGACTGATGGGTGTCACCGGACACCTGCCAGGTATCGCTCAGTTCAAACTGGGTGATCGGTTTAAAGTTCCCCCGACCACCATATCGGACGCT
Source organism: Pontibacterium sp. (assembly GCF_964228735.1). Lineage (GTDB taxonomy): Bacteria > Pseudomonadota > Gammaproteobacteria > Pseudomonadales > Balneatricaceae > Pontibacterium. Next base: position 3,544 of record NZ_CAXRBQ010000084.1, read on the forward strand.
GCAGCGACCCTCCTCTATCTCGGCAAGCAGGTAACGACCTTTGCCTTGTAGTCGGTCACGTAGGCTGTAGGGGAGCATTCCCATTAATTCGCCCGTCCACCAGTGCCATATGCGTCCTAACTGGCTGAACGCTTTATTGGCCTGAGATTGAATTGCAGGCGATGCTGTTTGTTTTGCCATTGGAAGTCACCTAATAGTCAGACTCCAATCCTTCTACTAACGGCTCCTTTTTCTCACTGTTTCTGATGAGGTCAAATCGTGCGTTGGCGGCGGCGCTACGGCGACGAACAGTTACTTGTTTAAATGCCTTTGCACCCTGTCCAATAATTGCTTCCGTATGAATAGTGTAGTAGACACCCTGTAAAGTTGGTGAAATTAACTTGCCCTGGAAAGGTGGTGTTTCGGGTGGCGGTAGCCCTTGTTCGTGGTTGAGGCGGCGATCAGAGATGTATTGATCGACCATATCCTCGTCAGATCCTTCCAGTGACAGCAGAACCAAACGCGGTGCTACAAGCGGATTGATGCCATTTTTTAACGAATGGACAGTTAGCGCAGGACTGATGCGATCGTAGATCCAGTCTTCCATGCCCAATACCTTTTGCAGCTCCTCTACCGTTTCAAACGCGCCGTCGCGAGCACCGTATTCGTAGCCCGCGTCCAGGTAATCCTCGTCTTCCGCGCCGTTCAGTCGCTTAAGATCATCCTCGTCACGCCAATCGAGTATGGCGTCAACGACAGGTGTCGCGATCTCCTCCTCTATCTCTGCCACCTCAAACAGCTTGGCCAGATGTTCGGGAGTTACCAGATTGAGATCGATCTTGCCGTTTTCATCCTGGAGTGCCACGTGCACACGGGATTCGTCCAGATCCATGGAGTGCAGGCTGCCGTCTGCGAGCCATAGCTCTTCTCGTGGAAGCGTGAGACTCCAGATCGCCCAGCGTACGCCAGATTCAGCCGCGTAACGCACCTGTGTGCCCAGTGTCATGTTGCGGGCCAACTGTGCCTCTGTTCGGGTGACGGTCGATATATGCAGGGCGATCAGGGAGAGCAGAACCAGCAACCAAAGTACTGCAACCAATGCAAAACCGAATCTATTGTTAGAGCAATTTCTTAAATTCATAGGTGCTTGTTTTCGGAAGTATGTAGAGGTGTGGCCATTCCTCGTCTGAGTCAAACTCAAGTTGAATCCTGATTGAGCGAGGCATCTGTGCGTCATCCAACCATTCGTCTTCCCATACCGGATCGCCATTGTTATCGATGCGCAGGTAATCGAAAGTCACGCCGGTGAACTCCTGGTTGCCGAGTATGACTTCGCTTTCCAGTGCGAGTATCTCATCCACCTTTTCCTCCCAGACAATTCCTTGGAAGGCGGCGTTGTCTTCTTCATCAAAGTTGGTTGTCTGATTGAACGGCAAAAGGTTAAGTATCAAAGAGCGGTCTCCGTTTTCCGCCTCTCGTGTGCTGATCATGACCCAATACAGGTCGTCGAGACCGCCAAGTTGCTCCATGGGCGCAATAAACAGCACCTGATCTTCCCGACCATAAAATGCGGCCACGGCAACGCCGTTGTCATCACGTACCTTTCTAGGGCGCAATGACGACAGAACCCGACGCAGCGCATGCATCGATATGTAAGTGTCGTTACCTTGGTGGATGTTTTCGGATACCGCTTCCCAACTGCGAATCGCCAGATGCAGGCCAGATACCACGACAACCGCGAGCATGCTGGAAACGACCAATGCCACAATCATTTCAATCAGCGTAAAACCGCTTGAGCGAGTAACAGGCGTGGTCATAAGGTGTCCTCGTCTACGATGTAAATCGAGGAGAGTGTGAACCGTTCGCGGTCGTGATCACCCCAAATGACCGCTACTTCAACGCGATACGGCATAAAGGTGTAGACGGTACCCGGATCCTGATCCGGAAACTCCCAGGGTTCGATGTGCGCTTCCCAACGATACGCATCGTCAAACTCGCCCTCTCGCCGACCGACCTTCAGTTCCGGTGTACCGACTAGCTCGGACAGTTTGGATTCCGCCAACATCAGTGCATATTGGTCGGTGCTTGCGGTGCGACTGGTACGCATTGAAACCGACAGAATGCTCATGATTACGCCCAGTGACATGGATAACACGATGAAGGCGACCAGTACTTCGATCAGGGTAAAACCATTCTCCCGGCGGCGTGGGCTAGTCATTGATTGTCACCCTCCCCGTCAGCCAATCGACCGCGACTGTGTAACTCAGTCCGTCAGATTTGAGTGATACCACGCCTCCGGTTGAACTACCGTCAGGGTAAAAACGGATTTCAGGTGCATCATCTGAATTACCGAGTTCTCGGGAAAGTTCTAACGTGATCGACGCCGGCCACGTATATAGCTTTGATGAGCCGGTAACCTCTATCGCGAGTGGTTCTTCAATATAAACTGCCGAGATAACGTCCCCTTCCGCTATGGAGCGACTGCGGGCAAAACGCAGCAGCGCAGCAACTTTTTGAGCTTCGCCTTTGATCTCTACGCCCGGGATGAGTGCTGAAAACCGCGGGGCGACAACGCTGATTGCCATAACGGCAATGAGCATCGTGACCAGCAGTTCCAACAGTGTGAACCCGGACTGATTGTGTGACGAGGCATGCATGGTGATGTGCCTGTTAACGGCTAAGCCAGGTTATTCCCAGCTCACTACATCGCGATCATCCCCTTCGCCGCCCTCTTTCTTGTCGGCACCGTATGAGTAAAGGTCAAAATCACCGTGGTCGCCGGGCGACTTGTACTGGTAGGCCATGCCCCATGGGTCGTCACGAATCACTTTTTTCTTCAGGTAAGGGCCGTTCCAATTGCTCGCGCCGGATGGGGCATCGATCAGAGCGTTCAACCCTTCAGAGGTTGACGGATAGCTGCCTACCTCCAGTCGGTACAGGTCCAGTGCTGCACTCAGCTCCTGAATCTGCAGCGCGGCTGTTTTACTCTTTGAACCTTCAAGTTGCTTGAATACCTGCGGCCCTACCAGACTTGCCAGCAAGCCGAGGATCACGAGGACGACCAGAATCTCCAGCAAGGTGAAGCCCTTCTGCTTTCCTTGCGTGTTGCTTTGCTCAGACCTGTTAAATGCCATAACAAAACTCTCCTAAATCAGATCGGTATATCGTTGATACTCATGATGGCGACCAGGATCGACATGATGATCCCGGCAATCAAAATACCCAGACCTACAATGAGCACCGGCGTAAGAATCGAGAGTGCACGCTGGATTGCGGTTGAGACCTCCCGGTCGTATACGTCGGCAACTTTAAGCAGCATACTTTCTAATTGACCGGTTTCTTCACCGACCTGGATCATCTGCAATGCCAGCGATGGAAACAGCCCGGTAGCCTGCAGCGGCCCAGCCAGGTGTTTACCCTCTTTCAGGCTTTTTGTAGCTTCGTCTACCGCTCGTGCCATGCAGGTATTGGCGATCGTTTCTCGTGCAATACCCAGTGCGCTCAGAAGTGGCACGCCCCCTTGAACCAAGGTGCCCAGGCTGCGGCTAAAGCGGGCAGTGTCCACGCGCTGGCTTACCGCACCGATAAGCGGCATCGACAAACGTTTGCGATCCCACCACAAGCGCGTGTCCGGCTTTGAAAGCAGGTGTCGCCAATAGAGCAGTGCAGCGATGAGAATCAGAAGTCCCCAGTGAAAGTAATCCCGTATCCCCTCTGCCGCGGTGATGACAATCGCGGTTGATAGCGGCAGTGCCTGTCCCATATCAGCAAACAGTGTCTGAAATTGCGGAACCACGTAGGTGAGGATGATCAGCAGACATACTGCGGCAACAATCACCAGAATGATCGGATAGATAAGAGCCGATAAAACACGATCACGCAGCTCTTTGCTGCGTTCCAGATAGATTGAGAGCTGATCAAGTCCGCTGCCCAGGTCACCAGATACTTCTGCCGCCTGAACCATGCTGACGTAAAAGTGGGAGAAGGTATCGGGAATATCCGCAAGGACACGGGATAGCGGTAGCCCGCGCCGTACCCCATCCTGGATCGGTTGCACCAGTTCCAGCAGTTGTGGGTCGTCGCTGACCTCGTACATGATGTCCAGGGCCCTATCGAGCGCGATACCGGCCTGCATCAGTGCAGACAGCTGCTGGGTAAAGATCAACAGGCGTGCATCGCTCAGTCCCCGTCTGCCTACTTTGGTGTTGAGTAGGTCGGCGATGCTGAAGCCGCTCTCTCCCATCTCTATGGAGATTGGGATCAGGCCTTTACCCTGCAGCTGGTGCACTACGGACTGCTCGTCCGTCCCTTCCAACGCGCCACTGCGCGATTCCCCTTCGGCAGTAACCGCGCGGTACTGGTATAGAGGCATGGTCTCAGGCCTCCTGCGTTACACGAATAACTTCTTCGATACTGGTCATACCGGCCAGCGCTTTCCGGCAGCCATCCTCGTACATGGTGCGCATACCGGCTTCTCTCGCCGCTTCCAGCAATACACCGGCGTCCGCATGTTGCAGAACCAGTCGCCGGATTTCGTCGTTCATCGTCAGAATTTCTGTGATGGCTATTCGACCCCGGTAACCACTACCACCGCAGTGTTCGCAGCCTTTTGGATGATATAAACGCGTAATCGGATGCTCTTTCGCGCCTTTCAGGCCCAGCTCTTCGACAATCTCGGGGAGTGGTTCGTAGGCTTCACGGCAGTGAGGACACAAGCGCCTTACCAATCGTTGTCCGATGACACCGTTCAGAGTTGATGTCAGCAGATAGTCTTCCACCCCCATCTCAAGCAGTCGGGTCACGCTACTGGCTGCGTCATTGGTGTGCAGGGTAGAAAGCACGATGTGGCCGGTTAATGCGGACTGGACACAGATGCGTGCGGTTTCCAGGTCACGCATCTCACCCACCATGATTACGTCCGGGTCCTGACGAACGATCGAGCGCAGTGCGCTGGCAAAGGTGAGCCCGATTGAGGATTTCACCTGGATCTGATTGATCCCCTCAAGCTGGTATTCAACCGGGTCTTCGACGGTAATGAGTTTGCTCTGTTCGGTGTTGAGTTGGCTGAGTGCCGTATAAAGCGTTGTTGTCTTACCGCTACCGGTAGGGCCAGTGACGATCAGCATGCCGTGAGGAATTGTGAGTATGGAGTTGAGCTGGGCTTTGAGTTCCTCATCAAACCCAAGCGAGTCAAAGTCCAGGGCAACGGTTTCCCTGTCCAACAGACGCAGCACAACGCTTTCGCCGTGCATGGTTGGAACAGTTGAGACACGGATATCCAGGTCTTTACCCTGCAGGCGCATCTCAATACGGCCATCCTGCGGTAGGCGCCGCTCTGCGATGTTTAGCTTCGCCATGATCTTGATTCGCGAGATCACCGCGGGTGACATGTTAACGGGTGGTGCTTCACCGTCCTTTAGTACCCCATCGATGCGGTAGCGAACCTTCAGCCAGTTCTCGAAGGGCTCGATATGTATATCGGAGGCGCGGGCCTCAACTGCACGCTGAATAATAAGGTTTACCAGACGGATGACCGGCGCCTCACTGGCCATATCTTTAAGTTGTTCGATGTCCTGCTCTAGCGCTTGTTCGTCGGCGTCGACGCCCGCAAGGATGTCGCCCATCTTGCTGTGGCCTTCGCCGTACAGGCGCTCAACAGCGTTATCCAATTCTGTGGCAACCCCCACCCGGCAGGCTACCGGCTGGCCGCTGGCTTCTTCGATTGCGGTAACCGTAAAGCTGTCCTGTGGATCCGCCATTGCGATCACGAGCTTCCCGTCTTCTTCAAAAAGCGGCAATACGTGATTTTCCTTCAGGAATCGATAAGAGATCTGGTCTCGCAAGAATGCATCGCTGGGAAACTCTCGCGAGCTTACGAGCGGAATTTCATAGAGGGATGATAACTGGGTGGCGATATCGGTTTCAGACACGAGCCCGAGCCGAATGAGCAGTGACGCTATAGGCGTGTCATCACCGCTGCTCTCGCGCATCTGTATCACACGTGACAAATCATTTTCAGACAGGCATCCCGCCGCTACCAGCGCTTCACCGAACGCTTGAGCATCAACAACCGGTGAGGTCCCTTCAGATGAAAGATTCATCCAGATATCCTCCGGCATCAGATTATGTGCCACACAACCGCTTAGGAATTGATGTTCTGAAATCCTTACAGTTGTTTATATATTGATCAGTTGGTCTATTTCCAATAATAGACCCAATTCTGATCAGTCCACCTACTCTCGCCGGAATTCATAGGTGAATTATTTAAACGCATCGTTTTCTGATAGCATTCCCGACTCCTTTTTTGACGTGCATTTACGGTGGTATCGGAGCTATGACCAAGGAAATTCTTATCACAGGTTGCTCAACCGGAATCGGTTATGAATCAGCGCATATGCTGCGCTTACGCGGATATCGGGTATTTGCCACCGCGCGTAAAATAGAGGATGTGGAGCGTCTTCGCCAGGAAGGTCTGGAAGCCTATCAGCTTGATCTGGATAGCACTGAGTCCATCAGTGAGGCGTTGGATTGGGTATTGGAACAGACCGGCGGCACACTGTATGCCCTGTTTAACAATGGCGCGTATGGTCAGCCCGGTGCGGTAGAAGATCTTACCCGTGATGTATTGCGTCAGCAGCTCGAAACCAACCTGCTTGGCTGGCACGAACTGACCTGCAAAGTGTTGCCTATCATGCGCAAGCAGGGATACGGTCGAATTATTCAGAACAGCTCTGTTCTGGGTTTGATTACGCTGAAATACCGCGGTGCGTATAACTGCTCCAAGTTTGCACTGGAAGGCCTGACCGACACCCTGCGCCAGGAGCTGCATTGCAGCAATATCTTTGTATCGCTGGTTGAGCCTGGTCCGATCACCAGTAAATTCCGTGTGAACGCCTACGAAGCTTTTAAGGCGAATATCGATACCGAACACAGTGCACATAAAGAGGTGTATGCGGCAGTTGATCGCCGCTTGGCAAAGAAGGATCTGGAGCGTGGTAACGACCCGTTCACGTTGGGGCCTGAAGCCGTTGTAGAAAAAGTGGTACATGCATTGGAGAGCAAGCGCCCTAAACCGCGATACTACGTCACCTTCCCTACCTATCTGTTTGCATACCTGCGCCGCATCCTGTCTGCCCGCTGGCTGGATTACATCCTGCGCCGCGTCTCGGATGATGAGAATAAGTAAACGCAGAGGCAGTTGTTAGGCATCGCTTCGCGATGGCTAACCTACAAAGATTCCGTAGGTTGGTCATTTCACAGAAATGCCCAGCATAATTGCACAGACATACGTAGGTTGGTCATTTCGCATGAAATGCCCAACACCTACCAAAAAATCAAATTTCACAAGGAGTGTGAATCATGAGATATCGAAGAAGCGATGTCGCTGGCGGTACCTATTTCTTTACCGTTAACCTTCAGAACCGAAACCAAACAACGTTGGTCGATGAAATTGACCTGCTCAGGTCCGTTTTCCTAACAACAAAGGCCAAACACCCTTTCAAGATCGATGCCATGGTCGTTTTGCCAGAGCATCTGCATTGTATCTGGACCCTTCCACCCGATGATTCTGATTTTTCGATTAGGTGGAGAGTCATCAAAGCGGCTTTTTCACGTGGCATCGCGAAATTGAATCCAGTTAACGAAAGCCAATATCGTCGCCGTGAGCGTGGGATCTGGCAACGTAGGTATTGGGAACACCTGATACGTGACGACAATGATTTTGCCCGTCATGTTGATTACATCCACTTCAATCCTGTAAAGCATGGATATGCAAACCGCGCATCAGATTGGCCGTACAGCAGTATTCATCGGTATATCAGATCGGGGGATATAGATCCGGATTGGGGCGTATCGAGCGATTTCGTAGGCAAATTTGGTGAAAGGTAATCTTTGTGTTGGGCATCGCGTTGCGATGGCCAACCTACACACACGATATCAAACGTAGGTTGGCCATTTCGAAGAAATGCCCAACATTTCAACCGCCCAAAAACGAAAAAAGGCGATCCGAGGATCGCCTAAAACTGAGCTAAGGGTTGGAACTTCAGTTTCTTATGTGAAGCCCTTAAGCCGTTACCAGGCCGTGGCTTCCCATAATTTCTTCGATTTCCGGCAGAGATGCTGGATCATCGATGGTGGACGGGATGGTGTATTCCTGACCATCAGCGATCTGACGCAGCAGTTTACGCAGGATCTTACCGGAACGTGTTTTAGGTAGACGCTGTACGACGATTGCACGCTTGAAGCAGGCAACTGCACCGATCTCTTTACGAACCAGAGCAACCAGCTCGGCTTCCAGATCTTCTTCTTCGATGTCTGCGCCGTCTTTCAGCAGGACAAGACCTACAGGCTGCTGACCTTTCAGCGGATCGTTGATACCGATAACCGCACACTCCGCTACTGCGTTGTGGCCCGCTACGATCTCTTCCATCTCACCGGTAGACAGACGGTGACCTGCAACGTTAATTACGTCATCGGTACGGCCCATGATGAATACATAACCGTCTTCATCTTTGTAACCGCCGTCGCCAGAGCAGTAGTATCCAGGGTACTCTGACAGGTAACCGGTACGGAAACGCTCGAAGTCGCCCCATACGGTTGGCAGGCAGCTTGGAGGCAGAGGCAGTTTCAGCGCGATGGAGCCCTGCTCACCTGCTGGCAGTTCGTTACCTTCCGGATCCAGGATCTGTACGTTGAAGCCAGGAACAGGAACAGTAGAAGAACCTGGCTTAGGATCTTTCATCTCTACGCCGGTCAGGTTACCGCAGATCGCCCAGCCGGTTTCAGTCTGCCACCAGTGGTCAACAACTGGCTTGCCGGTCTTCTCAACAGTCCAGTGGTAAGTAGGCGGGTCAAGACGCTCACCTGCCATGAAGATGGTTTCCAGCTTGGACAGGTCGTATTTAGCCAGCTCGCTCGCTTCAGGATCTTCTTTCTTGATCGCACGGAATGCAGTTGGTGCAGCGAACAGTGCTTTACAGCCGTATTCTGCACATACACGCCAGAATGCGCCTGCATCCGGAGTGCGCACCGGTTTACCTTCGTATACAACGGTAGTGCAGCCAGCCAGCAGTGGGCCGTAAACAATATAGGAGTGACCTACTACCCAACCTACATCGGAAGCAGCCCAGAATACGTCGCCCGGCTCCATGTTGTAGATCGCTTTCATGGAGTACTTCAGCGCAACAGCGTGGCCGCCGTTATCACGTACAACACCTTTAGGCTTGCCGGTAGTACCGGAGGTGTACAGGATGTACAGCGGATCAGTACCTTTCACTGGTACGCAATCAGCAGGTTCTGCGGTTTCCATCGCTGCAGTCCAGTCGATGTCACGACCTTCGATCAGAGATGCTTTCACTTCCGGGCGCTGCAGAACAACGCATGCAGATGGTTTGTGGGCAGACTTTTCAATCGCCTGGTCCAGCATCGGCTTGTATTCGATAACTTTCGAAATTTCGATACCGCAGGATGCAGTCACGATCACTTTTGGCTCGGCATCGTCGATACGTACCGCCAGCTCGTGTGGTGCGAAACCACCGAATACCACAGAGTGGATAGCACCCAGACGTGCTACCGCCAGCATGGCAACAACTGCTTCAGGGATCATTGGCATGTAGATAACAACACGGTCGCCCTTTTCTACGCCCTGTGCTTTCAGTACGCCGGCAAACTTAGCAACTTCGTCACGCAGTTCGCGGTAAGTCAGCTTACGTTTGCTATCAGTTACCGGAGAGTCGTAGATCATTGCCAGCTGATCTGCGCGGCCGTTTTCTACGTGGTAATCCAGTGCCAGGTAAGCGGTGTTCAGTTCACCGTCAGCAAACCAGCGATCAATACCGTTGTCATCCTTAGACAGGATGTTCTCAGGCTTCTTGAACCACTCGATAGCTTCGGCCTTTTCACCCCAGAACGCTTCCGGAGTTTCGATGGACTTGTTGTACTCTGCTTGATAGGACATAGCGCGGGTCCTTTCTTTGTCTTTGTAGTTGTTAATCTGTCTTAGTCGTCTAGGGTCTTTCTTATTATTGTAGACAGTTGACCCCTTTAAGTTCTGTCACTTTAACCGACCAGCGCGAGAAATTAACTAATACAAAAGGTTAATATTCTGGCTATGTGCCCGTATTTATTAGGGTTTGAGCGGATTTGTTGATCTGGGTCGTACGACTAAGGATTGAGTTAGGATTGTCGACAATGTTGGTGTTTTGACTGGTTTTGCAGGTGCGTGATGTTCTGAAAGGCAGAAATAGCGGGGATTTGGGCCTAAATTGCAGACACAAAAAAAATACATCTAACTAAAAATTAGATAGAAAACTTAGAAAAGCCTTATAGAACGAGGCCTGTAAGGCTTTTATCTAATATTATGCATTTTTATCTAATTTTTAATGCCTTTTGTTGCCCGTCAGAGCCTCTTAG
>NZ_CAXRBQ010000085.1:0-28480 GCF_964228735.1 Pontibacterium sp.
ATCTCTATATTTAGCACCCACTAGCCCGCAAAAAACAGAAACAAAAAAGCCTGTAACCAGCAAAAGCACCAATCCAGGCAATATATAAACCGGGTTAACCAGCTTCATCCCACCAAAAGTAAACACAACCATCACTGCCACCGCCAAGCCAATAGCTAAACGGATAACATTACTGCTCACACTCCTCATTATATATACCGTAATAGGCATATTTACTTGTTTTATATAGCCCTGAGAAACCACTAAAGCGCTACTACCTTCAACAAAGCATGAGGCTACAAAGCCCCATACTGCGAATCCTGTAGCAATAAACGGTATAAACTCTATCGGATCCAACCCAAAAACAGCAGCCCATATTAGGCCAGCTCCGAAAGCGAAACATAGCTGATTTACCACCAACCATAGAGACCCCACTTTGGACCGCCTAAACTGGCTATTTATGTCTTGTTTACTGAGATACCACCAGATATCTTTTTTCGCTTTCAGGTCTGCAAATGTGTTCTGTATGTAGTCAATCATAGCCTTTGAAATTGAAGGTGCAGGCCTATGCCTACACCTTCATCAATCACCCTTTTAAAAATTCCTTCACTAAGCAGGAAACTTTATCAACCTCATTCTTTGAAAGCCCGACATGCATCGGCAACGAGATTATTTCATTGCTCGCCTTGACAGAGTTCTTACATTGACCGCAATCTTTATACATTTCGTATTCGGAATTGTCAGTATAATGAACACCCGGATAGACACCCTTTTCGTTAAGAAAAACCAATAGTCCATCCCGTCGTTCCAAACGTAACTGCAATAAATGTGTCGATGACTCACATCCTTCAGCCACAGGGACGATTTCGATCCCTTCGACGCCATTTAGTTCGTCACGGTACCATTTAGAGATCTGACGTCGGTATGAGTTATCATTATCTAGATACTTGAGTGACACCAGTGCAAGACCTGCCATAATCGAGTTACCGTGATACTTGAATCCTAAATCTTCGACATCATACTTCCACTTATACGCGCCTTGTGCTGCTGTTCTCGCATATGTATCTTTATTGATGCCAAGCCAGGTCAATTTACGGGCTAGTTCATCGTCTGACTGTTCTTTAAAACAAATCATTCCCGAATCAGCTGTTGGCATATTTTTCACGGCCTGGAAGCTAAACACCGTAACATCTGCGTTATATCCGATGTGCTTTCCACGATATCTTGTACCAGCCATATGTGCTGCATCCAACACCAAAGCGATACCTTTCTCTTTACAGATTTGAGCAACTTTATCCAGCTGGCCAGTATTCCCCCCCAAACCAACAAATACTACTGCCCTAGTACGTGTAGTGATTTTATCTAGAATTGCTTCCGGATCCAGGCACAAATACTTATCGACATCCGCAAAAACAGGTGTTAAACCAGCATATTTAATTGCATGGTTAGTAGATACAAATGTCAAGGATGTAGATATAACCTCATCACCGTCCTGCCAACCATGTTTTCTTTTAAGCACTTCGAACGCCAAATGCAGGCCTGCTGTCGCTGAGCTAAGAAAATGCGCGTGAGGCAAGCCTGTGTACTCCTTCCAGCGGTCTTCAATTTCGACCGTTTTGAAGCCCATCCCAGTCCACCCTTTTTCAAGGCACTCTTTAACTTGCGCCAAGCATTCATCAACCCTAAACTTTGGAACAAAAAGCTGTGTAGTCATCAATTTTAAACCTTACTCAAATACTTCTGACTTATTAAAAAACAATCCATTTTTATCTTTTTCAGATAAAGTGTATTCAACATCAATTTCCGGCCAATTAATTTTTAACTCCGGATCATTCCAAAGGATTGTTCTTTCATATTCTGGTGAGTAGTAATCTGTAGTTTTATAAAGAAACTCCACATTGGACTCAAGGGTTAAAAACCCATGAGCGAATCCTTCAGGAATCCATAGCTGTCTCTTATTTTTAGCGGATAGCTCGAACCCTACCCAATCACCATACGTCACCGAGCCCTTTCTCAAATCTACTGCGACATCGAAAACAGAACCACATGTCACGCGCACAAGCTTTCCTTGTGTATTTTTAATTTGATAATGAAGCCCCCTTAAAACCCCCATTGACGATTTAGAGTGGTTATCTTGTACAAACTCAACTTCTCTACCCACCGCAGCGTTAAATGCTCTTTTGTTGAAACTCTCCATAAAAAAGCCACGGTCATCTTCGTAGACTGTAGGTTCAATTACAAATACTCCTTCGAGTTTAGTTTGAACGACTTTCATTTCTTCACCAAACTATTTAGGTAGCGCCCGTACTCGTTCTTCATCATATCGCGCGACATTTTTAGAAGCTCCTGCTCGCTAAGCCAGCCATTTCGCCATGCAATTTCCTCAATACAGGCGACTTTCAATCCTTGAACATGCTCAATAGTCTGCACAAAAGACGAGGCTTCATGCAGACTTTCGTGGGTACCCGTATCCAGCCAAGCAAAACCACGCCCAAGAAGCTCTACATTGAGTAATCCTTCATCTAAATACATCTGATTGATTGATGTTATTTCAAGCTCACCACGCTCGGATGGTTCTACTTTCTTAGCAAACTCAACAACACGCTCATCATAAAAGTAAAGCCCGGTAACTGCATAATCCGACTTAGGAACCTTGGGTTTCTCAATAATAGAAACCACCTTCATCGCGTCATCAAATTCAACGACCCCGAACCGTTCCGGATCCCTAACTTGATATCCGAAAACTGTCGCCCCACTTTCACGAGCCACTGAATTTTTTAGTGTTTTAGAGAATGACTGACCATAAAATATATTATCGCCAAGGACTAAACAGCACTTATCCCGACCGATAAAGCTTTCCCCTATAATGAAAGCTTGTGCCAACCCCTCTGGCTTTTCTTGAACAGCGTAGCTTAAATCAATACCATACTGCGCCCCAGTGCCCAATAATCGCTTAAAGCTTTCGCTATCTTCTGGAGTTGTGATAATCAATATTTCTCGTATACCTGCCAACATCAGAGTAGATAGTGGATAGTAAATCATCGGCTTGTCGTATACCGGCAACAATTGCTTTGATACCCCTCGAGTTATTGGATATAACCGAGTACCAGAGCCACCTGCTAAAATAATACCTTTCATCAGACACTTACTCCTAATCTCTCACCTTTATAAGATCCATCCCGAACCCGCTCCCACCACTCTTTGTTATTTAAATACCATTCAACAGTGGTTCGTATGCCTGATTCAAACGTTTCTTCCGGCGTCCAGCCAAGATCATTTCCAATTTTTGTAGCATCAATCGCATAACGCAAGTCATGGCCAGGTCGATCTTTTACATGCTCAATTAATTCAACGTATGAGCTTACACCCTTCGGTTTTTCCGGTACAAACTCCTCTAGGAGTTCGCAAATATACTTCACAACGTAGATATTTGTCTTCTCATTATGGCCACCGATATTATATGTCTCCCCAATTCCTCCTTGACTTACCACCTTATAAAGAGCTCTTGCATGATCCTCGACAAACAGCCAATCCCTCACCTGTAGACCATCGCCATACACTGGCAGAGGCTTACCTTCTAGAGCATTAATAATCATCAGCGGAATCAGTTTTTCAGGAAAATGATACGGCCCATAGTTATTCGAGCAATTCGTAATCAACGCTGGCAGTCCATATGTACGATGCCATGCCCTTACTAAATGGTCGCTTGCCGCTTTTGATGCGGAATAGGGGCTACTCGGAGAATATGCCGTACTCTCAGTAAACAGATCCTCTGTCCCTTCTAAATCCCCGTAAACCTCATCTGTCGAAACATGTAAAAATCGAAATTCTTCTCTTTCTTTTTCGCCAAGACCATTCCAATAATTCCTTGCTGCCTCTAACAGACTATAGGTCCCCAAAACATTTGATTGCATAAATTCTGACGGGCCATCTATAGAGCGATCCACATGACTTTCTGCCGCCAAATGCATTATCACATCAGGCCTTTTTTCCTCCAGTATTTTATCAAGCTCTTGACGATTACAAATATCTTGATGTACAAATTCGTACCGCGGACTGCCACTAACATCTATTAATGACTCTAGATTTCCGGCATACGTTAGCTTATCTACATTCACAACACTATCATTAGTATTATTAATAATATATCTAACAAGCGCAGAACCGATAAAACCTGCCCCACCAGTAACTAATATCTTCATAACACTCCCTCAAATACTTCCACTTATTTTTAAGCAACGCATTCTACACAGCTTAGAAGCCTAATAAATAACATTCCAATCACTCGGGTTTCCATAAAATATCTACCAAGTCGCATTGCGGACTGTAACCATCAACATACCTAATCAGATAATCTCTTATCCTTGGATAGTCAGCCGCAAAAATAAGCATTTCTAGCTCATTCAAGCGGTGCATTGATTCTTCCCAAGAGATACTATCCTCCATCACGCGATATATCATCGGATGTTGTGTGGTTTGAGATTTAGACCTGTCTACCAGCAGTTCTTCGTATAGTTTTTCGCCATTTCTTAATCCCGTAAAAACTATCTCGATATCGCCATCGCAGTCTTCACCATTTTTTACTTTATAGCCACTAAGATTCACCATTTTTTTTGCAAGCTCGACAATCTTGACCGGCTCTCCCATATCTAAATGGAACACATCCCCATTTTGTGATAACGCACCAGCTTGAATCACCAACTCAGCAGCTTCAGAAATTGTCATAAAGTAGCGAGTAATGCGAGGATCAGTCACGGTAACCGGCCCACCACTTTCAATCTGCTTTCGAAAAAGCGGAATTACCGATCCGGACGAGCCCAGAACGTTTCCAAAGCGCACAATTGATAGTTTTGTACTACATTTAGCTGATTTACCATTAGGCGGCTCACCATAAAAATTATCGACTCTGTCCTGGCCATAGAGCGACAACAAGAGCATCTCCGATAAACGCTTCGTAGCCCCCATTACGTTTGTAGGTCGCACCGCTTTATCCGTTGAAATAAGGACAAACTGCTCTGCATTACATTGTAGAGCTGCCTGGGCACAATAAAGGGTCCCGAGAACGTTGTTACGAAGCCCCTCTAATAAATTCTCTTCAACTATCGGCACATGTTTATATGCGGCTGCGTGATAAACAGTATGCACCCCATAACTTTTCATTATTTTCTTTAAGCGCCTACAATTTTGCACTGAACCCAAAACTGCAAGCACTTTAATTCCCAACAAGCTCCCATCATTAAGCGTTGATATTTTTTGTTCTATCTTATAAAGAGCGTACTCACTTACATCAAAAAGTATTAGAACTTTAGGCCGCTGCAACGCAGCTTGATGACAAATTTCTGAACCGATCGTACCACCCGCTCCAGTAACTAATACAACTTTTCCTTTCAAGTTTTTTTCTAATAACTCTGACTTGGATTCAATTTGCTCACGCCCTAATAAGTCAGCAACGTCCACCTCCCTAATATCTGAAACACTATAATATTTACTTGTCATTTGGGAAAGAGAGGGTAAGCTACGCACGTGCACAGGCAACGGCTCTAGTTTATCCACAACAACCTTACGCTGGATTGGGCTTAAACCAGGAAGCGCAAGAAAAATCTCACTAATTCCTAGTATATCTATTATTTCTTCTACCTGATCAGGTGAGTAAACCGGTAATCCCCCTATAACTTGTCGGGTTAACTGTGGATCACTATCGATAAAGGCGATTGCCTTAAAATCCCTACTTCGGTCAAGCGCCCCCACCAACTCAAAGCCTGCCGGGCCTGCGCCATAAATAGCTACACGTATACCGCCTTTTTGCCTTAGTGATGAAGATCGCCGTGGTCTAACAGCTATTTTTTGTAATATACCGGACAGCGACAGCAGGCGTCGTACTCCATAACGACTGCCGCCGATAAAAAGGAGAGACAGCATCCAAAAATTAATTACTACCGATCTTGGTACCAAATCTTCTGGTTGCTTCAACCAGAAAATAAGCAACGTAATTACCAGTGTTGAAATCGTTACTGATTTCAGCACTGTAATAAGTGCATCTTGACCAATGTAGCGCAGAATTGCGCGATAAAGCCCGAAGCGAATAAAAATTAGGACAGAGATGACAGGAGCAATGAGGAACAGCCAAGCAGTTTGCCCAAACGGATCAACCCACTCTCCAAGCCGGAGATAGAATGCTGCCCACATCGAAAAGAAAACAGCAACGAGATCGAAGGATACGCAGGCAACGCGCTTTTGCCAGCGTTTTGCATGTATAAGCCTATCAACTAAAACCATTCTTTACATCCATGACAGAATTACCAAGTAGCGGACAGCAAATTACACGCTGGGCATACCTGCCTTGTAATGCCAGCACAGATAGATGACCGGCGCCCATCCAAGCAGAGCGATTATAACACCAATCGCCGGATACAGGATTGAAAGATATGCAAGTGGAAGAAACCATAGAACATTAACGCCCCCCACAAAGATGGTGACCGGTTTATGCCCCCTCCACGCCCT
The DNA here is from genome assembly GCF_964228735.1 of Pontibacterium sp. Taxonomy (GTDB): domain Bacteria; phylum Pseudomonadota; class Gammaproteobacteria; order Pseudomonadales; family Balneatricaceae; genus Pontibacterium. Next base: position 6,481 of record NZ_CAXRBQ010000085.1, read on the forward strand.
GGACAATATCTGATACAGATGACTTCGATGCGGTTGAGACCAACGCTGCCCACTGTACAGGCGCACCATCAAAGTCCATGTTGCGTCCACAATGAACAACGACATCAATATTAACCAAGCCCATATGTTAGCAACACCTTGGGATGACGAAGCCAGAGCCAGCATGCCTATCAGTATCCCTAAGAATCCGCTTGCAGCATCTCCCATAAAGATCTTGGCTGGCGGCCAATTCAACAGAAGAAATCCCACCACCGAAGCTGACAGCAACAGCATTAAGGCCACCCATCCCCACGCACCCACAGACCCCAACAGTACAGCTGCGCCAAGATAGACAGTAATTGCCTGAATTCCAGCAATACCGTCTATGCCATCCATAAAGTTGTAAAGGTTCGTCATCCAAACCAGCCCAATAATAGCTAAAGGCAGTAATAGAGGCTGAAATTCCCATTCATAGCCTAATAAGCTAATTGATAAAGGTGCCGGCAGTAACATAACTCCTAGCGTCGCTGCGCCCAGGTGAACAATAAAACGCTTAGCTGCTGATACGGACCGCAGATCGTCCCATAGGCCGATCAGTGCAACAATTGCCCCGGCAACTATAATCGCGGGTATGCTCTCGCTGATAATCATCTCCCATGCTGCAATTGCAAGCACTGCAAGACTGCAAACAACAATGGACACGCCACCACCTCTTGGGGTTGGTATCGTATGAGAGCTACGGTGGTTGGGGTGATCGAGGATGTCCCTTTGAATAGCGATACGACGGTATGCACACGTAATCAGATAGGAGAGCCCCACAACGATAAGAAATGCCATCGCAACTGCGAAAGGACTGTTAATCATCATTTACCTTAACTTCACGCAGGGACATATCCGAAAACAAGCCCGGGACCGGCTCCCAGTTCAACAACCGCGATGCCTTCTGTGAGCTGACCTCCAGATTGGATAACAATTTCTCCCCCATGGAGCGTTTACCGATACAGCATAAAGCCATACGAAGAAGGCAGACTGGCAGCGGCATCAAACGAACTTTGCGTTGCCTCTGCCGCCCGATACCGCGCAGAATCTCCTTCAAGCTCACTACTTCTGCGTCAGAAGCATTAAGCACTTCCCCTGCAGCCTTGGGATGACTCACACAAATGGAAATCAGACTGACCAGATTATCAAGGGATACCAAGCTGCGCCGATTAGTAACACACCCGAAAGGTAGAGGCAATTGCAGGTCAATTAGCTTCCCTAATGAAGCAAGGTTTCCTTTGGCCTCCTTACCGTAGACCAATGGTGGGCGGATAATTACAACCTCTATCACTCCTTGCGTAGCCAGCTCCAAAAGTTGCTTCTCAGCCTCAAGTTTTGTTTCAGCATAGGAGCCGACTGGATTAGGATGACTCTCCTCCGTCCATTGCTCACCATTCTCCGTAGTTTCGCCATACACCTTTGCCGTGCTTACAAACACCAGTCTTTTGACACCAGCCTTTGCAGCTGCCTTAGCAAGGCGAACGGTCTGTTCTACATTGACCGCCCAATAGGATGCTGCGACGTCTTCATCTTGCTCATGCATCTGATGAACACGCGCAGCCATATGAACAACAACGTCTACATTTTGAAGGTTATCGATCAATGCCTGGTCTGATAGTTCAGCCCAGCGCACTATGCGATTGCTGAATCGGCGTACCGGCGGTGTCTCACGACGTATCAAAGCTGTTACGGCATGCCCATGATCAACCAGCTTGGGAAGCAGTCCCCCACCAACGAACCCCGTAGCTCCGGTTACCGCCACTTCCATCAACCTTACATCTCCCTTCTAAGACTCGAGTGCAGCTGTCACAGGCGTAAATCTGACTGCTGCGTCGTCAATACGTACTTCAAGTCATAAATCACCCTCGATGGGCGACAAAGCTTTTGTATCTCCTCCCCGCCCATGTCTCGAAACTCAGAATGCGCAACCGCCAGAATAACGCCGTCATACTGCCCCTGCTCCAGAGACGACAAAACCGAAATCCCATATTCGCGCTCGCTTTCTTCATTTGAAACCCACGGATCATAAACATCGACCTTTGCACCGTAGATACCAAGTTCAGAAATGATATCCACCACCTTCGTGTTGCGAAGGTCGGGGCAGTTTTCCTTGAAGGCCAAACCGAGAATTAGGATTCGTGAACCATTCACATGTATCCTTTTTTTCATCATAGCCTTGACCATTTCACCAGCTACGTAGGCTCCCATTCCGCTATTAATGCGGCGCCCAGCCAGTATTACGTCCGGAAAATAGCCCACTGACTGGGATTTATGCGTGAGATAATAGGGATCAACGCCAATGCAGTGTCCACCTACCAGGCCCGGTCGGTATGGAAGAAAGTTCCATTTGGTTCCCGCTGCTACGAGTACTTCTTCCGTATCGATACCCAACTTGTTGAAGATAATCGCTAACTCATTCACCAACGCAATATTAAGGTCACGCTGCGTGTTCTCAATCACTTTGGCCGCCTCAGCAACCTTTATTGAGCTTGCTTTGTGGGTACCTGCGGTAATGATTGATTTGTAAAGTGAATCAACAAAGTCAGCCACCTCTGTTGTAGATCCGGAGGTCACCTTGAGGATATTGGTAACCCTGTGCTCTTTATCACCCGGGTTAATCCTTTCCGGGCTATAACCGCAATAAAAGTCTCTATTGAACGTCAAACCGGAACAGCGTTCGAGAACCGGAACACAATCCTCTTCTGTAGCACCTGGGTAAACCGTGGACTCATAAATCACCACATCACCTTTGGACAACACTTGTCCAATAGTTTCTGATGCTTTTATGAGTGGAGTCAGATCAGGCTGCTTGTTTTCCGTAATTGGTGTTGGAACAGTCACTACATAAACATTACAGTTCTGTAAATCTTCAAGATTATGGCTATATGTAAGCTGATCTGCCTCTACGAGCTCTTCATCACTTACTTCAAGCGTACTGTCATGTCCAGATCGCAGCTCACTCAAACGATCTTGATTAATATCAAAACCAAGTGTCGAGTATTGTTTGCCAAACTCAACAGCTAGCGGCAGACCCACATAGCCTAATCCAATAATGCCGATTTTTACTTTCTCAAGTGACAAAGTCATACAATTCCTACTGCTCACGCAGCTCCTGGCTATACGTTCCAGCGGTTCTACTAATTAGCTTTTGACGTTTACGCGCTACAGTCGTTGGTATTTAACAACCTTAGGCTCTGGATTTCTTCCATCCAGATACCTTCATCAATGGTTTCAAGTACCAAAGGTACACCACGAAAACGATCATCTTTCATTATAAATCTAAACACGTCCCAGCCAAGTTCACCCTGCCCAAGACTATGATGACGGTCAATTCGAGAGTTAAGCGCACCTTTAGAATCATTCAGGTGCATGCCATAAAGGAAGGAAAAGCCAACAATCCGTTCAAATTCGGCGAAGGTGTGGGCGCACGCTTCCGTGGTACGCAGGTCATAACCGGCGGCGAAAGTATGACAGGTATCGAGGCAAACCCCAACCCGGGATTTGTCTTCTACTTGATCAATGATTTCAGCGAGTTGTTCAAAGGAATGACCAAGATTACTCCCCTGACCAGCAGTGTTCTCAATAACAGCTATCACACCTTCCATCTGATCCAACGCCCAGTTGATAGACTCAGCAATCCTACTCAGACATTCGCTCACGGAGATCTTGCGCAGATGACTCCCCGGGTGGAAATTCAGATACTTCAGCCCCAACTGTTCACAACGCTGCATCTCATCCAGAAATGCATTGCGAGACTTCTCCAATGCTTCTTTTTCCGGATGCCCTAGATTGATCAGATAGGAATCATGCGGCAGGATCTGATCGGGACCAAACCCTAAACGCTCACAGTTTTCCCTAAACGCATCAATGCTTTTAGCGCTTAGAGGCTTTGCCTCCCAACGGCGCTGATTCTTGGTGAACAGCGCAAAGGCATTGGCGCCGATCTTGGCGGCATTGAGCGGGGCGTTTTCCACACCGCCAGCGGCGCTTACATGAGCGCCGATGTAATAGGGCTTGGTCATCGTGAAAAGTTACTGCTCAACGATCGAACAAATTCAAATTAACTGCTTTTTGTCAGCACGCACTGTGTGAACTGAAGCAAACTGTCCAAGTTCCGCTCGATCACCGCTTGAATGATCTTAATCTTCACCTGCTGGTACTCATGCACGACTACATTGCGGAAACCCACCATCTTTTCCAACGCCTCAGAGAGCGAGGTTGGATACCAGCCGGCTTGAGCCAGCAGCGTGAAGCTTTCTCGGCTACTGTTTGGCAGGCCGAGTTGATGCTCCCGCACGAGGTAGTTGGCGAGATCGATCGACTGCTCGCACGCGCGAATAATGTTTAGGACAGCTGCATCCTGCCGTGTGTAGTCATTCAGGAAGTCGTCTGTTGCCCGATATTCCTCGCGTGCGCGCTTAACACAACGCTCTATGCTCGCCGCTTTATTTAAAATAACGTCATTCACGATGCGTACACTCGGCCTGTTTCAATGATACGGCTGATGATTCCAGCCCGCTCGTCATTAAGTTTTTGGTAGAGCGATAGGACCAGCGCTTCGAATTCTGTCACCCGCTCAGGATCAGCTACGTAGAGCGGTCTCCCTTTCCAGATGATCTCTTTCTGGAACACCGTGGATACCTCGCGCAGGTTAATCAGGTCAACTGGACATTTTGCCGTTGAGGCTAGCTCATACTGCAATGCCAACCAGTGATCATCATCGCATGAGAAAGCCCTGGGTAGCAGCACAGCAATATCCAGGTCACTATCCGGGCGCTGAGCCGCCGTTCCCCATGAGCCGAATATGTACGCGGCTTGTAAACTGGGGAGCTGGGCTTTCAGAAGCTTTTTGACCTGTTCTATCATTGCTGTATCCGTTAGCTGTTCGTGAGCTTTTCGCTCAGGTAGACATTATATATACCAGCGCTGGCAAGTAGCAGCGCGAGATTTCAAATCAGGTCGTCGCGGTCGGAGACCGCTGCTACACTTCGTTATTGATTCTATTGTAGGGCACAGCTGATAATCCAGCTTGTTACAGCTTACATGCACCACCAAGGCAGTCATCAAAGTCCATGCTCTCTAACTCCTGACGTTCCGCATGGGCTTGCTGAACACGTGCCAGCAACTCACCCTCTTCACCCATACTTTCCTCGATGCCTGCTTTTTTAAATACAGCCAGCAGAGTTTCCAGTTCATTCAGGGTCAGGTCTTTCATTTGTACTTTTTTCCTTAATTAATTAGACGGCGAAACCCGCCGAATAAAGTTGCGGCCTGTGATCTAAAGGCTATTAAAGCCCTCTGTTTCAGGAACCAGAGCCTGTAGGCACCATCGCTCGATCCTGGTTACAAACTCCTTTATAGGTTGTAGCTGGCCATCGCGAAGCGGTGCCCAACACGTTAGGCATCGCTTTGCGATGACTAACCTACAGAGGAGTTAATATACGCCGCACGTGTTCTTATCGCGGTCGGCACCCAATGGGCATAAAGGCCCGCAGCTACAGACCATTATTAAACGGGCAGCAGCCGATCAACCATCAGTTGTACGTTGCGCTGCCCTCTAAATTCATTTACATCAAGCCGATAGACTGCGCGCACACGGGCGACGCTGTCATTTGGCCATTGCTCCAGATCTGCGTTGAAGTGTATAGCATCAACGGCCAATCCTGACGCGGGGTCCATCAACACCATTTTCAGATGCTTCTGTCCTACTATACTTTGCTGCAAGAGAGCGAACTCTCCATCAAAAAGCGGTTCGGGAAATTGATGTCCCCAGGGACCTGCTTCTCGCAGCATCTCAGCCATCTCGATAGAGATCTCACCGGCGCTCAATTCACCATCGGTTAGCACCGTTTCCTGCAGATCTGCCTCGGAGAGTTGCCGACGCACTTCCTGATCAAATGCATCGGCAAATTGCCGGTAATCTTCAGCCTTAAGCGTCAGGCCAGCCGCCATTGCGTGGCCACCAAACTTACTGAGCAAGCCTGGATTGGCTGCAGCAATTGCATCCAGACCGTCACGCACATGGAAGCCAGCAATCGATCGGGCAGACCCTTTAATCTCGCCTTCATCACCTGGTGCAAACGCAATCACCGGTCGATGCATACGCTCTTTGATTCGCGAGGCGAGGATACCGATCACACCCTGATGCCAGGTTTCGTCATACAGACAGACCCCATAAGGCATCGATTGGGAATCAAACTGCAGCCCACCGAGTAGATCCAACGCCTGGTGTTGCATCTCCTCCTCGATACCACGTCTTTCACGGTTCAGTTGATCCAGCGTGCCGGCTAGCTGCCGAGCCTGATCAGCATCATCAGTGATCAGGCATTCAATGCCAATTGAGATATCTTCAAGTCGGCCTGCTGCATTCAATCGGGGCGCGACAGCAAACCCAAGGTCTGACGCCACCAGCTTGTGGCGTTGGCGCCCAGCCACCTCCAACAATGCCAAAATACCCGGGCGGGCACGCCCTGCTCTGATTCGCTGTAAGCCCTGATGCACAAGGATGCGATTGTTCTGCTCGAGCGGCACAACATCTGCCACCGTTCCCAGCGCAACGAGATCTAGTAACTCCGCAAGATTGGGCGGTGTAATCCGCTGCTGTTCAAACCAGCCACTCTGCTGCAACGCTCTGCGTAGTGCGATCATCACGTAGAAGATCACCCCTACCCCACAGGTCGACTTAGCCGCGAATCCACACTCCGGCTGATTGGGATTCACGATGGCACAAGCTTCCGGTAGTTCACTTCCCGGCAAATGGTGATCGGTCACGATCACGTCAATACCATGCTCTGCGGCCCGCTTCACACCGGAGATGCTGGAGATGCCGTTATCCACGGTGATCAGCAATTGCGGTTGCCGCTCCAGCGCCACATCGACAATTTCAGGGCTCAGTCCGTATCCGTAATCGAATCGGTTGGGTACCAGGTAATCCACGTGGTGCAACCCCATCTGACGCAGGGCCAGGAGCGCCACTGAGGTGCTGGTTGCCCCGTCGCAGTCAAAATCCCCAACGATAAGCACCCGCTCCTGCATCCGTACTGCCTTCACCAGTCGCTCGACAGCAGCATCAACGCCACGCATCTCGCCATCCGGCAGCAGCGCTTTGAGATTCCTTCCTAGATCATTGAGATCGTGCAATCCGCGGCTGGCATAGATACGTGCCAATACCGGATTGACCTGATTAAATAACGGCAGGTTTGTCGAGGGAGTATTACGCTGGCAGATTGTCAGCTGTTTCATTGTGGATTCGCCTCCACTTCCGGTAACAGCTGATCGGTCTTGCCTGTCAGGTAGTACGCCAGAAGGCCGATCCACTCCCTGACCGCTGTTGATAGGTCTCGCATATTACGCCAAAACTGTATTGCAAAATTGTTACCGGACGCCCGGTAGTCCACCGCGTAGGGCACTACATCCCACCCCTGCTTCCGGAAGATACCCACAGAGCGCGGCATATGAAATGCCGAAGTTACCAACAACCACTGCCCTGAATTCTTATCCACAAGCTCACCGGTATAAACGGCATTCTCAAAGGTATTGCGCGCCTGTCGCTCAACGATCAGGCGATCCCTTAAGCCGATCTGATCGGCCCACTGCGCCACCACATCCGCACCACGATATTGTTGATAGAGCACCGAGCTACTGCCACCTGTAATCACTACTGGGACGTCCAGATAAATCTCGGCAACCATCGGAAGCGTCATGACACGCTCAGCAGCAGAGTTCATATGCGGCTGCTTGTACATTGCCGACAAAGCAGCCTCTTCCGCACCACCCAGGATGATAATGCCCGCGACCTGTTTCGGAAGCTCCGCCTGTGGGACACGCTGCTCCAGAGGCTTCAAGAGAAGGTTACCAACCGGAAAGACTGCGACAATCAGTAACAGCATGACCGACACCAGGCTCAACCAAAGCCCGAAACGCTTCCCGGCCCAGACCAGCAACAGTCCAATCAGAATCAGCAGCAATAGCAAGTGATCAGGACTTGCAAGCGCCCAGAATACCTTGGATACATAGAAAAACAGATCCTGCATATACAAAAAAGGCCCGGCAGATGCGGGCCTTTGCGGATTCCTTTAATCCTTAGTTCTTGTGAACATGTCCCGCTATGTACTGCTGTACAGTCTGCAGGTCATTCGCCAGAACTTCAACGCGCTCTTCACGCTCGAACAGGTCAATCATGTGTGGTGGCAGCTGTGGAGATTCCAGACCCGCTTTAACAACTGGCTCAGGGAACTTCACCGGGTGCGCAGTTGCCAGCGTCACCATCGGTACAGACTTGTCCTTCCAGCATTCGCGCGCAGCCTTCACACCGATCGCAGTGTGTGGATCCAACAGGTAGCTGGTTTCAGCATATACCTGCTTGATCACGTCACACGTGGTCTCATCGTCTACCGCGTAGCTGTCAAACAGCTCACGCACCTGATCCCAGTTGCCGTCGCCAAGCTGAACAGACTCTGACTTGAAACGATCCATCAGGTCAGCGATCGCCGCACCGTCACGGCCGTACACGTCGAACAGCAGACGTTCGAAGTTGGAGGAAACCATGATATCCATGGATGGAGACATGGTGTGTACCAGCTCACCCTTGGACATATCGTTACCGGAGATCACACGGTGCAGGATGTCGTTGCGGTTGGTCGCTACTACCAGTTGCTGGATCGGCAGACCCATCTGCTTCGCCAGGTAGCCGGCAAAGATATCGCCGAAATTACCGGTTGGCACAGAGAAGGATACCGGACGGTGTGGACCACCCAGCGCCAGCGCAGCGGAGAAGTAGTACACGATCTGGGACATGATACGCGCCCAGTTGATCGAGTTCACCGCACCCAGCTTCATGCCTTTCAGGAATTCCTGGTTGGCGAAGCTGTCTTTCACCATCTGCTGACAGTCGTCGAAGTTGCCTTCCAGCGCGATATTGAAAACGTTGTCTTCCAGAATGGTGGTCATCTGGCGACGCTGCACTTCAGATACGCGGTTGTGTGGGTGCAGGATAAAGATATCCAGGTGATCGCTGTGGCGGCAGCCTTCGATCGCAGCAGAACCGGTATCACCGGAGGTCGCACCCATGATCACCAGACGCTCGTTGCGCTTGGTCAGAGCGTAGTCCATCAGACGGCCCAGCAGCTGCAGGGCGAAGTCTTTAAACGCCAGCGTCGGGCCGTGGAACAGCTCCAGAACCCACTCGTTGCTGCCCAGTTCTTTCAGCGGCGCAACCGCAGTGTGATTGAAACCCGCGTAGGTCTCGTCGATCATCTGTTTCAGATCATCGTCCGCGACGCAGTCGTCCACGAATGGCTTGATGACCTTGTATGCCAGCTCAGCGTAGGAGAGACCCGCCCAGGAGGCGATCTCTTCCTGAGAGAACTTCGGCAGCTCTTCAGGCACGTACAGACCACCGTCACTTGCCAAACCAGCCAGCAGGACCTCTTCAAAATTCAGCGCCGGAGCCTGTCCCCGGGTAGAGATATATTTCACGCTCAAGACTCCTTAGTCCGCCAGGTGTTCTACACGGATACGGGTAACAGCACCGCAGATAGCGTCCAGCGCTTCCATCTCTGCGATCGCTTCGTTCATCTTCTGTTCCTGCACACGCTGAGTCAGGATGATTACCGGCACCTGCTCTTCGTGGGTCTCTTTCTGGATGATCGCTTCGATGTTGATGCCTTTCTCACCCAGAATGCTGGTTACCTGAGCCAGTACACCCGGCTGTTCCAGCGCCTGCATGCGCAGGTAGTATGCAGTTTCGATCTCTTCTACCGGCAGTACCGGAGCGTCAGACAGCTCACTTGGCTGGAATGCCAGGTGAGGAACGCGGTTGTCACGGTCCGCAGTCAGGGTACGTACAACATCAACGATGTCTGCAACTACAGCGGAAGCAGTCGGCTCAGCACCGGCACCTGCACCGTAGTACATGGTCTGACCCACAGCATCACCGTCAACCAACACAGCGTTCATTACGCCGTTAACATTGGCCAGCAGCGCAGATTCCGGTACCAGTGTTGGGTGAACGCGCAGTTCAACACCACTCTCGGTACGACGGCTCACACCCAGGTGCTTGATGCGGTAGCCCAGTTCTTCAGCGTACTGCACATCTTCACGGGTAATCTTGCTGATACCTTCGGTGTACGCTTTTTCGAACTGCAGCGGAATACCAAACGCCAGAGAGGCCAGGATGGTCAGCTTGTGTGCCGCATCGATACCTTCGACGTCAAAAGTCGGATCCGCCTCGGCGTAACCCAGTGCCTGTGCTTCTGCCAGCACATCAGCGAAGTCACGGCCCTTGTCACGCATCTCGGTCAGGATGAAGTTACCGGTACCGTTGATGATGCCCGCCAGCCAGTTGATCTGGTTCGCAGACAGACCTTCACGGATCGCCTTGATGATCGGGATACCGCCAGCAACAGATGCTTCAAATGCCACCATCACGTTCTTACGCTGGGCTGCTTCAAAGATTTCATTACCGTGCACAGCGATCAGCGCCTTGTTGGCGGTCACTACGTGCTTGCCGTTTTCAATGGCAGTCAGAACCAGATCACGCGCTACGTCATAACCACCAATCAGCTCGACAACTACGTCGATCTCGGGATTCGTCGCAACTTCGAAAATATCCTGAGTAACCTGAACACCTTTGGTATCACAGTCTGGATTTGGACGGCGTGCGCCAACCTCTTCCACGATAATTCGACGACCCGCACGACGAGAAATCTCATCCGCATTACGCTTCAATACATTGAAGGTGCCGCCACCAACGGTTCCAAGACCACAGATACCTACTTTTACCGGTTTCAAAACTTAACCTCTCGCTGTGAAAAACTTCAGCACTGCACAAAAATTGAGCCGGGTATTATAGCGAAAACCCTGTTGCAGGACTATCGCCTATTGAAGGTTATGCCGCGCTAGGAGCAATAAAAAAGGGGCATAAAATGCCCCTTTTTTGGTCAATTACGACTTAATTTAGCTTCAGTGCACGCGCCAACTGGGCTGCAGGCAGATAACCCGGCATCAGTGTACCGTCTTCAAATACCAATGCCGGCGTTCCAGTAACACCCACGGATTGACCCATCACCATCTGCTGAGCAACTGGAGAATCACAGCTTTTCGGTTCAACCTGCTGGCCAGATTTCGCCTTGGTCATCATGGCGTTACGCTGATCCGGTGCAGCACACCAGATAGACTCCATCACGTTGTAGGTACGAGACCCCACACCTGCACGCGGGAAAGCCAGGTAATTCACCTGAATACCCATCTTGTTCAGGGTCGGCACCTCTTTATGCAGCTTACGGCAGTAACCGCAGTCCACATCCGTAAACACCGTAACGGTTGCCTTACGTGTTCCTTCTGCCGGGAACACAATCATATCTTTCTCTTCAACTTTGGCGATCTGATCAAGACGCTGCTGCTTACGCTTACCTTCAGTCAGGTTCACAAAGCCTTCCTGATCAGAAAGGCGGAACAACTGACCCAGCATAAAGTACTCACCTTTGGCATCGGAGTAGAGCAGCTCACCGGTGTTCAGCTCAACCGCGTACATCCCTTCCATCTCTGCCGGCTCGATCGCCACTACGCTCAGACGTGCATCAATCTTTTTCAGACTCTGCTTGATCACATCCTCGGCGGTAGGCGCCGCATTTGCCCAACTGCTCATTCCTAAGACAACCAGACCTACTGCCCATAATTTACGCATCGTTTTCCCCATAATATTCACGTCTGATAATGCCTAAGATACGGAACAGGCGATAAAGTTCAGCCGCGCGGATGATGTTTACTGTGCAGCGACTGTAAACGATGCTGTGCGACATGTGTATAGATTTGTGTTGTGGACAGATCGCTATGGCCCAGCAACATCTGTACAACACGCAGGTCAGCGCCATGATTCAGCAGATGGGTGGCAAAAGCATGCCTTAACACATGGGGGGATAAAGGCTTGTCGATACCCGCCACAACCGCATAGCGTTTGATCCGGTGCCAGAATGTCTGTCGCGTCATCTGCTGACCCCGGCGACTGGGAAACAGCACTTCATTGGTTGTATCACTGATCAACTGGGGCCGACCATCGCGGATATATTGCAGCACCCAGCCAATCGCCTCCTCACCCAGAGGTACCAGACGCTCTTTGCTGCCCTTACCCATTACCCGAATCACACCTTGACGCAGATTCACCTGCGAACTCTGCAGGGTAACCAGCTCGGTTACACGTAATCCGGTCGCGTAAAGCAACTCCAGCATAGCCCGATCCCGCAACTCTACCGGGTCACCAATATCGGGCGCCTGCAACAGGCTTTCCACATCACTTTCAGTCAGGGTTTTCGGCAGCGAGCGCCCTTTTTTAGGGCTTTCGATGAGAAGTGTCGGGTCGGTATCGATCAGCTTTTCGCGCACCAGATAGCGATAAAAACCGCGCAATGACGAGAGCAGCCGCGCAGTGGAGGACGCCTTAACACGCTCCGCAAAGCGCCAGGCGAGATGACGCTGCAGTTCCTCTTTGCCAGCACCTATAAGGCGATGACCACGGGTCTGCAACCAACCCGCATACTGCATGAGATCACGCCGGTAGGACGCCAGCGTGTTTTCGCTCAAACCACGCTCCATCCAGACAGCATCAAGATACTGCTCGATCAGGCGAACCTCGGATTCAGCAACCACCGCTTGTGAGGAGGATGACATAACAACTACTCAGACCAGCCCAAAAACTCAGCGATACACCTCAAGCTCCGCCACCTTATCTCGGGCAATACTGTAGGTTGCAACACCGCGCTGCATACGCTGCTCGATCATAACCTGGTGGCGATTTATCTCCAGGATCCGCCCCTCGATACGACGCCCAAAATAGGTCACCATACGGACCGGTTTACCCACGTGCTGTGCCATATCGGATAACGGCGTAGCGCGATACCCCTTCACAGGAGGTGTGACTGGCGTCTGATACGCCTGAGCTTTTGCGACCTGCGGAACAGCAGTCGCCTTCTCAGCAACTACCTCCGGTTCAATCGGTTCCGTACGCTCAATCTGCGGCTCTATCAACACCTGCGCCTCAGGCTCAGGTTCTGGCACCGCAACAGCGACCATTGCCTCTTGCAAAAACTCACCAATTTGTGGCGCTGTTATCTGCTGCCCATTGATGTTCAGTGATGGATTCAACAGCTCAATAAAGGCCTCCGGCGAATCCAACCCCGCCATATCAAACTGACCAACAGGGTGCGCCGGTTGCAGCTTAAAACCCAGATTCGCGCCAGGTCTGTACATACCAACAACATGCTGCACAACCGTCTCCGGCGGCCGCAAACCTATTAGCTGCCCCAGCTGGATAAACTCCTCACCCAAGGCCGCATCGAACTGCTCATCTTGCACGCCCGCCTGGGTAGCACAATACTCCCTGTACCGGCGGTTAAAGCCTTTATCTCGGGCATCCATCGATACCGATTGCAGGGCAGCAGCTCCCGACATCGCAGCCGCTGTCAGCGTACTGTCTGAAGCTTCAAACACCATCTGGAACGAGAAATCACTGAGCTGCTTCGCATCCACTTCCATATCAATCGTCATGCGCTGCGTACCAGGGTTAAACTGGTAGCCCATCGCCATATCCAGATTGATCATGCGATAGCCCATCGCCTGCATCAGCTCCGCCCCTTGCAACGAACTGCAGAAGCGCCCAAATGTATATGAGGGCTGTGGCTGGGCCTGCAGCGCTAAAGCCGTCCACTGCTGCATCATCGGTCCGTCCAGATGAAACAACATACCGTCTAGACGCAGGGACAATCCCTCCGGCCAAGGCTCATGTTGCAGATTGCCATCCAGGCGCATCATCTGCGACCAGTCCTGCGACTTCAGCACCACCTCTTCAATCCGCATCTGGTCGCCCACGCCCATCGGCGCTACACGCAGGTCCCGCAACGCCACTTCGGTCCCGATCAAATCGATACGTACGCCGTCGTAACTGATCTCCATAAACGGCGAGGCCTGCGCCACCGCACGGTCCGCTGAATCAGTTACGCGCCACCAGAGATAACCATAGAAACCCGCCACAGCGAAAACAGGCAACAGCAGGATAAAGAGAAGAAGAGAGATCCGTTTCAAAATCGCTTTCCGGGCAGTTCAGGATTGGAATGGACACACTATAGGCAACGATACCCGAATTTGCCATCGCGCCCGCCTGAGCATAATCAACAGGCACAAAAAAAGCGGCATAAAAGCCGCTTTTTTATTTGCAGTATTAAACAGATGCTTAGTTAAGCTTCTCTTTAATACGTGCAGACTTACCGCTACGCTCACGCAGGTAGTACAGCTTAGCTTTGCGCACGTCACCGCGACGCTTAACAGCGATACTGTCTACAGTAGTGCTGTAAGTCTGGAAAGTACGCTCCACACCTACACCGTGAGAGATTTTACGTACAGTGAATGCAGAGTTTACGCCGCGGTTACGCTTACCGATAACTACGCCTTCAAACGCCTGCAGACGGGTACGGGAACCCTCTACTACTTTTACCTGTACAACAACGGTGTCACCCGGGCCAAATTCTGGCACTTCTTTGGTTTTCTGTTCAGCTTCAATCTGCTGAATAATCAGGTTCTTGCTGCTCATGGCTCGCTCCTAAATATTCAACCGTCGGACCCTTGGGTCTCCCGGATAAAATCTTTTAACAATGCCTGCTGTTCTTTGGTCAACTCTTGAGAGTCCAGCAGCTCCGGACGCCGTTTCCAGGTTCGTCCCAGTTGCTGTTTCAGACGCCAGCGTCTGATCTCCTCATGGTTGCCGCCCAGCAGCACCTCAGGCACCTGCATTCCGTCAAACTGTTCCGGTCTCGTGTAGTGCGGACAATCCAGCAACCCATCAGCAAATGAATCCTCGACAGCCGAGTCCTGATGCCCCAACACTCCGGGCACCAGCCGAGAAACCGCGTCGATCATGGTCATGGCGGGCAATTCACCGCCACTGAGAACAAAGTCTCCCAGCGACCACTCCTCGTCGATCTCGGTCTCAATCAGACGCTCATCAATACCTTCATAGCGTCCGGCTACCAGAATTAACTTCTTACGAGTTGCTAATTCCTGCACCCCGTCATGGTCTAGTCGGCGTCCCTGAGGTGACAGATAGATCACTTTCACCTCATCATCCCCCGCTGCTGCTTTAGCAGCGTGGATCGCGTCCCGCAGCGGCTGAACTTTCATCAGCATGCCGGGGCCACCGCCGTACGGCCGATCGTCTACAGTACGGTGCTTGTCATGCGTAAAATCACGCGGATTCCAGCACTCGACCTCGATCGAACCATTTCGTACCGCCCTTCCAGTGACACCAAAGCGAGAAATCGCTTCAAACATCTCCGGGAACAGCGTCACTACGCCAAACCACACGGTTTAGAACTCCGGATCCCAGTCGACCCGAATAGTACCTGTTTCCAAGTCAATTTCTTTGATCACCCGATCAGGCAGGTAAGGTATCAAGCGTTCGTTACGATCAATACTCTCAGCGTTGCCTTTAACCACCAGCACATCGTTTGCGCCGGTTTCCATCAGATGACTCACCTTACCCAGCAATGCGCCGGACTCGGTGTATACCTTCAGGTTTTCCAGCTGACTCCAGTAGAACTCGCCCGCTTCCAGATCAGGAAGACGTTCGGTTTCAACCGCGATCTCAATCCCGTTATACGTACGGGCAATCTCGCGATCATCTACTCCAGCCAACTTTGCAATCAGGCCCTTACCATGCTGCTTGCCGGCTTCCACCTCTACAGGTTTCCACTCGCCTTTGATTTTCAGCAGCCACGGTGAGTAGGTCAGTATGTTTTCCAGCGGATCGGTGTAAGAGTAAATCTTCACCCATCCTTTAACACCGTAGACAGAGGAGATACGCCCCAGGACTGTTTTGTCGTCCAAGTTGTTTCCACTCATCTAGATGACCCGACCTGATCCAACCAATTATTCAGCAGCTTTCGCAGCTTCTTTCAGCAGTACAGCTACACGGTCAGAAACCTGTGCACCTTTGCTCTGCCAGTACTCAACACGCTCCAGGTTTACGCGCAGACGCTCTTCCTGGCCACGAGCTGTTGGGTTGAAGAAGCCAACGCGCTCAATAAAGCGACCATCACGTGGGTTGCGTGAGTCAGCTACAGTAAGGTGATAGAAAGGACGCTTTTTAGCGCCGCCACGAGACAAACGAATTGTTACCATGCGAATGGTCCCTTTACTTTTGCGAGTTTTGGTATCGCTCGCAGTTTCATCTACCGACTGCATCCGTTTCAGGACAACAGCCGATCCGTCAGTTCGCCGACCAAAGGCCCACGAACGCAAAATTAGGGCGGGAATTCTACGCGAATTCACCACCCTTTCAAAGAAGTTTATGTCTAAATCTTGGTCAACGGCGGATTTATCTGGGATTTCCGCCGGACAACGAGCTCAAAAGGGAATATTGAGCCCCTAACAGGCAGGAAAATCAGCGAAGGAAACCACCACCGCCCATGCCGCCCATACCACCAGGGCCGCCTGGACCACCGCCCATACCCGGCGGCAGCATACCTTTCATGCCACGCATCATCTTGGCCATGCCGCCTTTACCTTTCATCTTCTTCATCATCTTCGACATCTGCTTATGCTGTTTCAGAAGACGGTTAACGTCCTGCACCTGAGTGCCGGAACCGGCAGCGATACGCTTCTTACGGGAGCCGGAGATAATATCCGGGTTGTGGCGCTCTTTTGGTGTCATGGAGTTGATGATCGCTTCCATCTGGACCACACCTTTCTCTGCACCCGCCATCTGAGCCGCATTGGCCATCTGACCCATGCCAGGCAGCTTATCGAGCATACCCATCATGCCGCCCATGTTTTTCATCTGCTGGATCTGCTCACGGAAGTCTTCCAGGTCAAAGCCTTTGCCCTTCTGGATTTTCTTCGCAAACTTCTCAGCTTTCTGTTTGTCGATCTTCTGTTCTGCTTCCTCAATCAGGGAGAGAACGTCACCCATACCGAGGATTCGGGAAGCCACACGATCCGGGTGGAACGGCTCCAGCGCTTCCACCTTCTCGCCGACACCGAGGAACTTGATCGGCTTGCCGGTAATGTGACGTACAGACAATGCTGCACCACCACGGGCATCACCGTCGGTCTTGGTAAGGATCACACCGGTCAGCGGCAGCTCATCGTTGAACGCGCGCGCGGTGTTGGCAGCATCCTGACCGGTCATTGCATCGACGACAAACAGCGTTTCCACCGGCTTCACCGCCGCGTGCAGACGCTTGATCTCGTCCATCATCTCGCCGTCGACGTGCAGTCGACCCGCGGTATCTACCAGCAGGACGTCGTGGTGCTGAATCTTGGCGTGCTGAATAGCCGCATTCACGATATCGACCGGATCCTGATCCGCAGTGGATGGGAAGAACTCAACCTGTACTTCCGCCGCCAGGGTTTCCAGCTGTTTGATCGCCGCCGGACGGTATACGTCGGCAGATACCACCAGCACCTTTTTCTTCTCACGCTCGCGCAGGTAGCGGGACAGCTTAGCCACGGAGGTGGTTTTACCCGCACCCTGCAGACCCGCCATCATCACAACCGCAGGTGGCTGCGCAGCCAGGTTCAGGGCCTCGTTGGCCTCACCCATGACTTTAACCAGCTCTTCGTTAACGATCTTAACGAACACCTGGCCCGGCGACAGGCTGCTGGTCACTTCAGTACCAACAGCGCGCTCTTTTACGCTGTTAACAAACGCTTTTACCACTGGCAGGGCAACGTCCGCCTCCAGCAGTGCCATACGCACTTCACGCAGGGTGCCTTTAATGTTGTCTTCGGTCAGCTTGGCCTGGCCAGTGACGGTCTTAAGCGTCCGCGTGAGTCGCTCTGTAAGATTCTCGAACATGCTCTGCCTCGGTATCAGGTCCCACAGTCAACGGTCGGTAGGGTTAACATCCGGATAAGCGTTGATAAATGAAAGGCGGGACTCGGAGAAATTTGCAATTGCCGCACATTATACAGTAGCAATAGGTCCATGCCACACCCCCGATATTTCATCCATCCCGCAATTGTGACACACTAGCGAGCTTAGCCGACTGCGACCGCATTCCGGCACCTGTTTTAGTGTTGTGACCTGTCCGCGGACAGGAGGAAAAGGATGCTGATACTTCCCACGCTACTTGCCGCTGCTTTTTATGCCGTAGCGACCTTTCTTCAGTGGCAGATTCTCCAGGGCGAACGCAAACAACCCCGCAAGATAAATCAATTGCTGGGCTGGGCCGGTTTCGCGTGCCATACGGTTGCCGTATACGCGCTGCTGCACCAACCGCAGGGCATCCACCTTGGCTTCTTCGCGATGGGCAGCCTGGTGTCCTGGCTGGTCGTGGCGATTGTCCTGCTGAGCAGCATTCGTCAGGCCATTGATAACCTCTTTATTGGCGTATTCCCGATCGCCCTGCTGGCCGCATTGATTGCCGGCATCATTCCGGAAGAGAGTATCGCCCGCGACTATGACGGCGGGCTGATCACCCATATCCTGCTCTCGGTACTGGCCTACAGCATTCTTACCCTGGCAGTACTGCAGGCGGTTCTGGTGTCCCGTCAGCATTCCGCGCTGAAGCACCACCACACCCGTGGGCTGGTGGCCTCATTGCCGCCACTGCAGACCATGGATCGCCTACTGTTTGAGATGATCTGGTCTGGGTTGATCCTGCTGACCGCCGCACTGATTTCCGGTTTCCTGTTTGTTGATGACCTGTTTGCCCAGCACCTGATACACAAAACCGTGCTGTCGCTGATCGCCTGGGTACTTTATGCCACGCTGATCTGTGGCCGCCAGTTCTTTGGCTGGCGCAGCCACACGGCAACCCGCTGGACCATCGGCGGTTTTATCCTGCTCGCCATGGCCTTTTTTGGCAGCAAACTGGTACTGGAGTGGCTGCTCTAAGCAGCCGCTCTCCCCTTGCTCCGCAGCCGCCCCAGACCTAATCCCGACATCCATCCCTTTCGCCACTTGACAGCCCCTGAGGTCCCCTCGACAATGGACCTCCAACAATAGACTACGGGTTATGCAGTCTTGGAAGACGCATCGATAAGCCTCTTATTAGGCATCCTCTGTTTCCTTATTCTCTGCTCCGCATTTTTCTCCAGTTCTGAAACCGGCATGATGTCGCTCAACCGTTATCGGTTGAAACATCTGGTGAAAAAAAAGCACCCAGGCGCACGCCGGGCAAGCAAGCTGCTGGAGCGCCCTGACCGCCTGATCGGGGTTATCCTGATCGGCAACAACTTTGTAAACATCCTGGCTTCCGCCATCGCAACCATTGTTGCCGTCCGCCTTTGGGGTGACGCTGGTATCGCAATCGCCACCGCACTGCTGACGCTGGTGATCCTGATTTTCGCGGAAGTATCGCCAAAAACGCTGGCCGCCTTGCACCCGGAAAAGATCGCTTTCCCAGCGGCCTACGTCCTGCGCCCATTGCTGACGTTGATCTACCCGCTGGTATGGGCGGTAAACGGCATCACCAACAGCTTCTTGCGCCTGTTTGGCATCAACATCAACAATAACGATAACCACAACCTCAGCACCGAAGAGCTGCGCACATTGGTACACGAAGCTGGAGCTCTGCTGCCCCATCGCAACCAGTCAATGCTACTGGGTGTACTGGAGCTGAGTGAGGTGACCGTTAACGATGTGATGGTGCCGCGTAATGAAGTGGTGGGCATCGACCTGGATGAGGATATCGATCAGATCATTCAGGAACTGAGTGTGACGCCTCACACCCGCCTGCCGGTTTATCGCGGCGAGTTGAACAAGGTGGTGGGTATCCTGCACATGCGCAACCTGGCCCAGGTATTCCATCAGGGCACCATTTCTAAGGCAGCGATCCTGCAGGTTATCGCAGAACCTTACTTCATCCCAGAAAGCACTCCGCTGCAAACCCAGCTGCTGCACTTCCAGAAGCAGGGCCACCGCATGGGGCTGGTTGTGGATGAGTACGGTGATATCGAAGGCGTAGTAACACTGGAAGATATCCTGGAGGAGATCGTAGGCGAGCTGTCCAACGACAAACAGGAAGACAATCAGGACATCCACCCACAGGAAGACGGCACCTATTTTATCGATGGTACCGCTTACATCCGTGATGTGAACAAAGCGCTGGACTGGGACCTGCCAACCGATGGCCCAAAAACCATCAATGGTCTGTTTACCGAAACCCTGGAATCGATCCCGGACGCCAACGCTTGTATGCGCATCGGACGCTACCAGCTGGAGACCCTGCAGATCAAAGACAACCTGATCAAAACGATCCGTATCAGCTGTATTGGGCCACCGGACAAAGACGACGAGTAACACGCGCAACACCAAGGCACAAAAAAGCCCCGTATCAACGGGGCTTTTTATTGCTCAATCAGAACGGCACTTAAGCTTCGGACAGCTTCTGCTCCACGCTGTCGATCTTGTCCTGCATACTCTGCTCACGATCGGTACGGGTTCCGATCCGCATCGATGTGGATACCCGTGGCGCCCCCATCTCGTGCACCACCTCATGACAACGTTTCACCGCCGCAAACACCTCGTCCCACTCACCTTCCACGTTGGTACCGTAGGCATGCATCTGGTGCTCCAATCCGGCTTCCTGCAGAACACGCTGACAGGCCGTCACATATTCAGAGACAGAAACACCGACTCCCAGTGGAATTACACACAGATCGATCATCACCTGCATCAGAATCTCTCCTCAGGCTCTGTTTCAGCGCTTCAGCAGATTTCGCCCTGCTCGCGGCGGGCCACTTTGCTCAGTACTTCGCGCTTCTGTTCATCGGTCATCCCCCCCCACTCACCAATCTCAATGCCGTGGCGGTGGCAGGCGATGCAGATATCGTTCTCGTCCAGTGAGCAGACTCCCACACAAGGGCTGCGCACCGGTGTTACAGCTTCGTTCATCAAACTTCCTGCGGCTTAAAGTCTTTGAGGAAGCGGCGCATGTTCTCCACGTAATGCTCAGAGTTCGCTTCCAGGGCTTTGAGCTGCTCGTCATTGAGCAGACGCTTAATCTTGGCCGGGGAACCCACCACCAGTGAATAATCCGGAATCTCCATGCCTTCCGGCACCAGGGCATTGGCGCCCACCAGGCAGCCTTTACCAATCTTGGCACCGTTTAATACCACCGCACCGATACCGATCAGCGAGCAGTCTCCGACGGTACAGCCATGTAGCATCGCCTTGTGCCCCACGGTCACGTTGGCACCGATATCCAGCGTGTAGCCCGGATCGGTGTGCAGCACGGCTCCGTCCTGAATATTGGTGCCTTCACGGATAATGATCGGGTCGTTGTCGCCACGAATCACCACGTTAAACCAGACACTAGTGCGGTCGTGCAACTCGACATTCCCTATCACGGTCGCGTTTTCAGCGATAAAGTGCTCATCGCCGATCAAACGAACCTGTTGCCCTTCCAGCTCATATAACATTGTTCACTCCTATCGGTGCTCTTTCCTATCACACCTTGCGGTGCTATTGCCTCTTACACCTGGCGGCACTTTTTCCTGTTACACCTTGCGGTGCTCGGGCCGCGGTTTCATCGGAATCTGTGCGTCAAACCCAACGTTGAGCAGCTCCGCCAACATGTACGCGGTTAAGCCCCAAATCACATAGCCCTCAAATTCCCAGGCGGGTACGTAGTGGGTCACATGGGTCGTACGGATCTCGTCCGTGCGGCAGCGGTTATCATCCATCAGGTAACTGAGCGGTACGCGAAAGATTGCGTCCAGCTCGTCCGGATTGGCCTGCAGACGCACATCGTGGGGCACAATGCCCACCCACGGGGTGACCTGCAGCCGGTTTTTCGACATCACCTGGCCGAGGGGGCCGATCACGTCCACGTGATCGGGGTTCAGTCCCACCTCCTCTTCCGCCTCACGCAACGCGGTAAAAAGCAGATCAGGATCGGTCAGGTCATGTTTTCCACCGGGAAAAGCCACCTCTCCGCTGTGACTGGACAGATGCGCGGCCCGACGGGTGAGGATCACTTCCGGCTCG